>JANODD010000001.1:0-32007 GCA_031412515.1 Planctomycetia bacterium
CCAACTTGGAAACGGCTAAAAGCTGTCGAAGGGATCATCTGGTATCGCAATAACGTTCGGAAATCTTCGACTCCGCGGCTAGAGATGGTGCGAGCGAAGCTGCAAGAGATGGTCACTAAAGAGAAAGAGCCGAAAGGAGAAGTCTCGATTGATGACGTGATGGGGACCGAAGCTACGGACGTTTCCGTTCACTTGACGGATCTCGCCGTGGATGGCGATGTGGCTCCGTCGACTCAGGACCAATCGTTATATGCTCTGCTGTTTTTGTTTCAGCATGTTCTCGAACGGGATTTTGGAAAGGTCGACGCGTTTCGATCGACGAAGGCAGCAAGAATCCCGATAGTTATGATTAAGGCTGAAATAAACAATGGAACAATGGTCGCTCACCCCTCGGTCCCCTCTCCCCGAGTACAGGGCGAGGGGAAGCCAGTGATCGAAAGTGCTACCCGACACCTTTTTATGGGTCACTCCATTTTATAGTCACACCTTTTTGTGCATCATCTCCTCGACTTGTTTTGTCGCGATGCCGATGGGGCGATCGAGAGGGATGCCGGCACAGGCTAGCATGGTGCTGAGTAGGTCACCTTGATTGCCCTGGGTGTCTGGCAGGAAGCGGCCGGTGTTGATCGTGCCGCCCCCTTTGCCTGCGATGATAAAGGGGAGGTTGTCGCGGGAGTGTTTGTTGCCGTCTTCAAGGCCAGAGCCCCACATCATGATGCAGTTGTCGAGCAACGTGCCGTTCCCTTCGCGAAGGTCGGCCATCTTTTTGACCATGTAGGCGAACTGGGCGATGTTGAAGGCGGTGATCGCGGCGACTTTTGCGACCTGCTCGGGCCGGTTCTCGTGATGAGTCTGGGAGTGATGCTCGTCATTGAACCCGAGCTCGGGATAAGATACGCCGTTGGGCGTGGAACCAATGTAAGTGCTGACGCGAGTTGTGTCGGTCTGGAAGGCGAGCACGTTGAGATCGCACATGACCTGCATGTATTCGCTGCGTTTGTCGCCCGTAGGTATCTTGATTTCAATAGGTGGGGAATCGGAAGCGTTGCGTTTGCTCGAAGCGACTCCGGCCTTCTCCATTGCGGCTTCCTTTTGACGATACTCGATCGCGGCAATGCGACGCTCCACAGCTCGCACGCTGTCGAGGTATTCATCCAGTTTGTGCTGGTCGTCGCGCGGAAGTTTCTTGCGTAGATCTTTGGCGCCATCCAGCACTAAATCGAGCATCTGACGATCGAGTGGATCCGCTTTCGCGAGCTGTCCAGGTTGATCCGTTTTTCCAAAGAGCCGGTTAAGTACGCTGCGAGGATTCGTCTCGGCAGAGACGGGCTGCGTCGGCGATCGGAAGCTGCAGTGCGTATAGTAGCCTTCGTTCAATCCCTCCTGGTTCTCCTTGTGCGTCTGCGGCATCGTGGCCAACTCTAGCGAGCGAAGTGATGTAAAACCACCTACAAAGTTCGCCGCGATCTGGTCCGCGGAAATCGCAATGTTGATCTGGCCCCGCGTGTCCGCATCGGGCAGTTGCGCAGTGAGCCAAGTCGACAGCTCCAGCGCATGCGGTGCGCCGCCGAAAGGCAAGATCGGTACGCCCGAGATACCCTTCATGAGCAAGCACTGGTCGAGCACGGGCTTCAGCGATTCCAAAGCAGGCGGCGGGGATGTGAGAAAGCTCTCCGCATTCGCTGGCCAGAACTGATCGGGAATGACGCCGTGTGGCATGTACATGAAGCCCAGGCGGACTGGTGGTTTGACTTTCTCGCCTTTGTTTTCGTCGGCCCAGCCCATGGTTTCCAAAAGTGGGAGCGCTAGGGCAGCGCCAAGTCCTTTCAAATGGGTGCGACGATCAATGCGGAATTTATTGAACATTACTTAGACGCCTCGGGTTCATGAATGCGGCGATTAACAAACGGATAACTGGTGACGATCTCTGAAACTAAGCTCTGCATGCGGTAGCCATCTTTGGCGATAGCCTCCATCAACTGATCGACCACGATCTCGTCGTAGCCCTTAAGTTGGCGGCACAACGCATAGGCGAGCAGTTTCCGAGTAAGGTTCCTTGCCAGCTCGTCTTTGCGCGCGGCGATGATGCCTTTCAGCTCGCGGGGAGAGGAAAAACTTTTGTCACCTGGCAACTCGCCCGCGGCGTCGATCGCGCCGCCGGTATCGTCTTGATCCCGCCAGCGCCCGATGGCATCAAAATTCTCCAAACCAAAGCCGATGGGATCGAGAATCTTGTGGCAGTTCGCGCACACGGCGTTCGTTCGATGAAGCTCAGTCCGCTTCCGCAAGGTTAGATTTTCGACTGCTTGCTTGTCCTGCTTTTCCAACGGCGGAACGTTCGGTGGCGCTGGAGGCACATGTTCTCCAAGCACCTGTTCGAGTACCCATACGCCTCGCTTTACTGGGCTGGTCCGATTCGGGAAAGAGGTCATTGCTAAGATACCGGGCATGCCGAGGATTCCGCCGCGATTTGTATCCTCGAGCTTCACTTTGCGCATGTCAGGACCGGTGACGGTTGTTTCGAGACCATAGAGTGCAGCGAGTGTGCCGTTGAGGAAAGTGTAATCGCTATCTACGAAGTCGATTACACTACGGTTTTCGCGAACAATACTGTCGAAGAACAGCCGCGCTTCGTCGACCATCGCCGCCCGCATCTCGGCGGTCATTTGCGGAAACATAGCGGAATCAAACGTCTTGCTCTCCAACCCCATCAGGCCGAGCCACTGCGCGCCGAAGCCATCGAACAGCGCACGGGATTTGGGGTCGGCGAGCAACCGCTTTACTTGCGTGAGGAGGATCGACTGTTCGTGAAGTTTCCCTGCATCGGCGAGCGCGGATAGTTCCACATCGGGCATCGTCGCCCAAAGTAGATAAGACAAGCGCGACGCGAGTTGATAGTCATCGAGCGGCACGATAGTCTGCCCAACTTCGGGCTCTTTCGCTGGCGTGATGAAAAGGAACTGAGGAGAAACAAGGACGGCCTTGAGCATCAAGCGCATTGACGCCTGGTAGTCGAGCTTGTTTTCCTGCGCCAGATCGAAGACCCGCAACAACAGCTCCAGCTCTGCGTCCGACGCTGGCCGACGATAGGCATCTCGAGCGAGTTGGATCGCGACTGTTCTCGCCGCCGCGCGGAGATCGCTGCCGGGCGCGGGCGTGTCGCCAAAGAGCCGCATTTGCATCTCTGTTAGCGGCTGATCTTTGGGCGCCAAAATCTTAGATAGCACTTCATTAGCGATGGAGAGATATTGCTCCGACTGGAGCGGCGACAGCGTGTTCAGATAGCCCTCGCCAAACACCTCATCCGGCAATTCTGCCGCGATCATTGGGTCCACTCCAAAAAGATCGCGCAGGGTGTTGCCATATTCCATTTTAGTCAGCCGACGAATTACAAACGCGCCAGGGTCCTTGGGGCTAAGGAATTTAATCGTCCCCATCCAGTCCACTAACATTTGCCGCTCCTCATCGGTCGGCTGTTTTTTCGCATCGTCAGGAGGCATGTCGTGTGTTTTGATATTGGCCAGCGCTTGCTTCCATGGCTTGGTCGATGAGGAAGCTCCGGGTGCCGCCAATGTCGGGGCAAAGTTGACGCCGCCCTCCATTCGGTGAATACCGTGACAATCCGTGCAGTAAGACTTGAAGAAGGGCGTGACGTGATCTTCGAAAACCTTCTTCGCCTCTGCCTGCAGCGTCGCGAGCTCTTGCTCTTGCTCTTGCTCTTGCACCGGTGCAGCCTCGGTCGTGGGCACGGCTGAGGCAAAGCTCACGAGGACTAGGGCAAGAAAGCCACGGCGAAAAATTGCTGAGGTACTGATACGAAATTGCCTTTTGAAGTGGGCAGAGGGAAATACGGCGGGACGGTTCCATGATACCAACTCGGCTTGCCTCAGTCATCGGAAGTCACTCATCAATCGGGGGAACTCATGATGATTTACAAGTCGGTCTATAAGGTCAATCGGTTGTTTTGCGATAAGTGGCCCATCACCGGCTCGATTCGCAATCTGTTTTTGACGGGCTGTGACGTAGGCACTTTTGGCATCAATGGCGCCTTGATGGGAGGCACCATGTCTGCTGCAAAGGTCCTTGGGATGACTGGTTTGCCAAGAGTCATGATGAAGGCGATCAGCTTGAGGGGTAAGTAGAATTTGGTGGGCTAGCGGATACTCGGGGGATTCCCACCCCTCACCCCCGGCTCCTCTCCCCTGAGTATAGGGGCGAGGGGTGACCGTCCTTCCATCTCTCCTCTTTCCACTTGTAACTCCTCTCTCCTTGTAACTCGTGAGTTAAGACCTTCCGTCCGTGTCTCGACGCTCATTCAGCATCGTTACATTCATGCACTTATGGCAAACTGCGATTCTCGATTGGCCAATCGCGCAACATTGAACGCAAGTACTTGCAACACTCCGCGACTGGACCTTCACTATCGTCCGTTAGCGGCAAAAAGTATTCCATGCATTGTAGAACAACTGAATACTGTGCGAAGGAGAACTGAGGTGGCGCATGATTGGATTCGAATTGATAGGCAAGCAAAAAACACTGGTGATAGTCTAGTTGTGGCTGTGCGAGCAAAGTTGCCAATGCTGCAGGGATATAAAACTGTTTGCCTCTGTCATTCATGAAATTGTAGCCGCCCAATCCGGCATTCAGTCCAGCTAAGAGGCGAGGGTCTCCAATCAATTGTCTCCAACTGAGTTTCGCTGTTGGGTCTTTCGATTTGGCTCGCCTCATTTCCACGGGGCTTCCATAATTATCAACCACAACCGACTCGTCTATTGATGTGCCGTTTCCGATCTTTCCCTCTGGGAACACCGAAAACAGAAGTTCTGTTAAGCGAGTGGCATTGATGCTAGGATTTGTCGACATATTAGTTCCAATGGGACAATCGCCCGACCTTGAACCCGGAGACGAAATAAATGTTGATGAAATTGAGTTTTGCAAGAACAATAGGCGCGAGTATTTTCACTTGGTCAAGACAAGGCAGAGTGATCGGCTGGTAAGAAGATGGAGGTAAGAAAATTTCGACATCTTTTTACCTCCATCTTCTTACCTAAAGGTACGGTGCTGTGCCATCAGCGCGCAATGCCAATCTTCTCTTCGGTCACAATTAAAATCGTGCTGGTCAATGGATGCGACTGAGAAGTGGCGTCGATGCGAACTTGATTCTTGATGTGTTCGTGAAACGAAGTATCATCACTCTGCGACCACATAATGAGAAAATCGCGATTCGGGATAGCTGCGAAAAACGGCGTACCGAGTCGCTGCGCGGCAAACTGTCGGAACTCGGGAAGTAGAACACGGGCGGCGTCGTAACCATCTTGAGTCTGTAGAACGATCAGCGAGGGTGGACCATCAATAAATGAAATCTCAATCCCTTCCGACGCCTGCTTAAGATTTTCACAGGCAACTTCATACAAATCCAAGAGCGACATCTCCCACTTGGCTAGATCCTCGTTGCGTACGTAGGCGTAACCATGCGGCGAATCAATCACGACGCTTACAACGACTTGATCAAGCAAAGGATAGGTAACGCTGATCCCCTCACGTATCAAATCCGCGGGCATCAACTGTAAACGAACTCGCTGACGCGCTTCCTCCCAGCTGGCGGGTACGACGAGCTTCCCGAGTTCTGTCATCTTGATGACTTTATCGAAGTGAGCCACTACGGCTTCGCGCAGTTGTTCGTCGGTTATGCCCAGCCGAACGGCATCGGCATGCAATGAATGCAAGCCGAACTCGGCGTCCTTCCAACCAATGACTCCCTCGCGCTCGTCCGAAGCGAATTCTTCCTCGGGGAATTCCGTGCGCAAAATCTCGAGCACGCGATCTCGGAATTCCTTCGCATCCACCACTTATCTCCAGTAAGAAGCTATCGAAAAAGTTTATTGTAGAGTGACGGAGGAAGACGCGTTGGGAAGAGATGAATAGTTGGGAGTACAATAATAAGAAAGAAAAAGAATAAGTATTAGAATCGCAAGCTGGAAGCATACGCCACTTGGGCCACTAGCGGCGGGGGGCTACTGTGTAAAGTTGTTCAAGCAAAGCGGTTCGCGAGTTGCCAAGTTCGGCGAGCCGCCGGTTCCATTGATCAAATTCAGTCTGTGTCAGCTGCTTTCCAACGATCCTCGAAAACACTTGCTGTAGCCAAACTTGATTGTTGTTCCCGGTACGGTCGTAAAACTCTTGCTGAGCCATCAATTCGATTGGCAACCTGTTTAACTTGGTTTGCACGTTCGGCGCGAATTGAAACGCGGCCAGCTCGCCGTTCGTAGGATTACGCCCTAGGTAGTCTCGATAGGTCTTCGTGATTTGGTCAGTCGTAGCATTATAGTTTGGATAACCTGCCGTCACGACAGGCGACCCGGAAGTGGAAGTGAGCGCGGCACCACTCGCAGCCATGTTCAAACGAACTTTTGTTGGATTTCCGCGCGTGATCACAGGCAGAGCTTGCACTGTTTGCAGTATCTCGCGTCCGCCTGAAACGATGCTCGCGCGGACTTCGTAAATATCATCTGGCGAGATGTAATTCTGATCGTAAGCGATTTCAAAGGGGATCGAATTTGCGGTTGATGGTCGAAAAGTTGCTTCACCGTTTCGGACTGCGGCATAGGGTCGAGTCACGTTTAGGATCCTAACGGTAACCACCGCATCGCTCGGCAAAGGCAAGCGTTCACGGTAAACCAGCTCACCGGTCAGCGACGTTGAGTTTCCATCGAGTTGCACGCGGACGTTAGCAATTCTTCCATTGTTATGATCTTGCACTAAAATTGAAACGGCGCCCGTCGCATCCGCGCGGCGACGCAATTCATCGCCCAAGTCATAGAGCAAGCCATCGATCATACCAACCTGATATCCACCCACAGCGATAATCAAATCGTCTCGTTCCAATCGAGCTCGTTCACCAGCGGAACCTGGCGTCACATCAGTCACCTGCACACCCGCTTCGGTGCTGTTGACGCGCACACCCAAGTGCCAATCAATGGGCTGATTCATAGTCGAGTTCAACCACTGGCCGCTCTGCCAACCGCTGGTTTGTGAACCGCCACCAAACAGTGGACTCATCGTGCGATCGCGCGATGTACCTTGATCAAAACGGCTTTGCGAGAACAGGCTTTCACAGTTGGAGAAGATGCATAGGCCAACCGCAAGCGTCCAAACCGGAGGAGCGACCTTACAAAGCAGAACGTGCCTTAAAATAGTGGTATCCATGGCTCAAATCCTTCTGGTGCATTCGATACTGATAAGTGGTTCACCGAACGTTAGCCCGACCCCGGTGATTCCGAAGAATGTAACGTTAGTGTGCGGGAGTGGGTACAACTACCCAAGTTACCGAAGCGGGGCTTGGGCGGCTACAGCAACTTGCGCAATTTGTGAGCTGCGGTGACCAGCAATTCTGCCGCAGCATCGATTTCTTGTTCAGTATTAAAGCGGCCAACACCAAACCGAAGACTGCTCCGCGACTCTTCAACCGTCAACCCGATCGCCTCCAACACATGGCTGGGGCGGGGATCGGCGGAGGTGCATGCACTGCCACTGCTCATCGATAACCCCGGAATTGCCATCATCAAACTCTGCCCTTCGACCGGGTAGAAACACATATTTAGATTGCCAGCTAACCGTTTCCAATCGGCCGGATTTGTTGGACTTTCTAAACTCGGCCCATTCAACTGACCCTCAGGCAATCCATCTCGGATGGCGGTATAAAGTCGATTGCGCAGCCCAGCGATACGCATCTGCTCTTGCCCAATTTCTGTGGGTCGATCTTCCCAGCTGTTTAATTGATAGCATTTTCGCAGGGCAGCGGTCATAGCTACCAAGCCGGCTGAGTTCAACGTGCCTGATCGTAAGTTCTGTTGCTGTCCCCCACCGACTATTTGGCCTTGGAGTTTAATTCGTCGATCGCGCGAACGAACGTAGAGACCACCGACGCCTTTGGGACCATAGAACTTGTGAGCCGAGAAGCTCAGTAAATCTACTTGGAGCTCATCGACGTTGAGCGGCATACGACCGACGGCTTGCGTGGCGTCGCTGTGCAGGATGGAGCCATGAGCGTGGCACATCTCAGCGATCTCACGTAGTGGTTGTATAGTTCCGATCTCATTGTTAGCCAACATGACAGACACCAGCGCCGTGTTGTCATCTATGGCCGAGCTTAATCGCTCTATGTCGACGACCCCAGGTACTGCGCTGGTGCGATCATTGACGGGCAGCAATACGACTTCGAAACCAGTTTGTTCCAATCGACGTAACGGATCGAGAACCGCCTTATGTTCGCTGACAAGACTGATGATCTTGCGACGCTTTTGACGTGGGTGCAAGCAAGCTCCGAACAGAGCCAGGTTGTTACTTTCCGTCGCGCCGCTGGTAATGACTAGTTCATCGTCAGCGGCACCGAAAAGCAACGCGAGCTCGTGACGGGCCTTGTCCAGTTGCTCAGCGACAGCGCGGCCTGCCTCGTGCGATACGCTTCCAGCGTTCGCGAAATGATCCGTCAACATCGGCAGCATCGCAGCCAATGCGTCTGGATCGAGCGGCGTCGTTGCGTGGTGATCGAGGTAAATCAGGTGACTGCCTTTGGTGATTAAACGTTTAGCTTACCAAACTGATTCGCCCGCGGGATTAATTCGCGGGGGTCTCGTTAATCTCGCGAGGGGTTTCCCTTATCTCGTTTCCCAGCAGGACGACTTGGTCCGGGTGGTCTTGCGGCCTTGCGTCGGAAGTCGCGGAACTCTTGAGGCCATTGAGTAACGAATCGCATTGGCTGATTGGTTTCAGGGTGCATTAATCCAAGGGTCTCGGCATGTAGAGCCAATCGTTTAAAAGGCCACCACCTGTGAGAAGCTTCTTGGGTTCGATATCGCGGATCGCCCAGCACCGGATGGCCGGCTTCAGCGAACTGGACCCGGATCTGATTGCGACGCCCGGTCTCGAGAGTCACTTCGACTAGCGTTGTGTCGGACCATCTCTCGCGGACTTGGTAATGCGTTATCGCTAGTTCTCCCCCATTGGGATCTTGTACTGAATGGCGCGACAAGGATTCATCGGTTGCGAGATAAGATCGAAACGTCCCAGACGCTTGAGAAACTTTACCAGCGACGATTGCCATATATTGCCGCTCAGGTTTGCGGTCGGCAAATTGGGATCGAATCTGATCAGCAACTTCATAGTTCTTGGCGAATACGAGCAGGCCGGAAACGCCGCGATCCAGTCGATGAACGCAAATCGCCATGGCATCAGGCTGCGTTTTGGCAAGCCACGTTCGAACTCGCGACTGCAGCGTGTTCGCTTCGCGTTTGGGAGTTGGCACGGTCAGCAAGTTGGCGGGTTTATTGACGACAATTACATACTGATCATCGTGGACCACTTCGAATTGGGTCGACCGAGATGGGTCTTTTTTGGTCGGAGTCGCTTTGGGTTGTGGTGCGTAGTCAATCTCGACTTCGGCACCGACATCGACTTTCAGGTGTGTTTGAGCAAGGGTTCTTCCCGCAGATCGGACCGCCCCTTCGTGAATCAACTGCGACGCCACCGTTCGATGAACTTTGAGTGCCGACTGAACCAAATTCAACACCGTCCGCGCAGGCGCAGGCAGTTTTCCATCCACTTTGAAACGAACTATCACAAAATCCTCAACCGCTGGACCAAGCTCTAAGCCAGAAAACTGCGCCAAAGGTTATAGTTTACACTGAGCGAACGGTTGGCGGACCCAACTTGTAGCCGGATTCGTAGGAAATCGGATTACATGGGCGTAGACAGTACCCTACTGCGCAACGCTATGAAGCATTTTTTTTAATAGGGTAGCTGGTTTCGTGAGAAACCAGATGCATTAGAGAGGTCATCGGTCCGCACCGGTTTCTTACGAAACCAGCTACATCTGCTCTCCAAAAATGCTTCACAGCGTTGCCTACTGCGGTACCAAAGCAGTACCGCATTTCTCCAAAGCCACTTATCGTTGTGGTGGCTGAACGAATAGTAAAAGTCCAGTCGACTGTAGAGAAGGTTGTTCGTTAACCATCGACGACCAGCTTTGCGTTTCACCGTGCAGCGACCTACGGTGTGCGGAAACAGCCCAGGCTTGACCGCTCAATTCGGGCTTTGTGGTCAAGTCCGACAGACGTATCGCAATCTCTGCAACCCAGCGATCCGATGCCGGCGTGGCGGGCACAGCGACTGAATACTGAGGGTTGTACTGAACCATTTCACAGCATCGGTCAAACGTGTCCCCCTCAGACGATACGCCGAGCTCGATTGCGGAAGCGTAGTCGCGATCCGTGTCTAACAACAAGTGCACATAATCGGTCGCTCCCAAATCACTGTCATATTTGCGAAGCCGCGAAGCTTGATGCGAAACCGCTTTTCCATCGCGAGGACTATCGATAGCGATGTACAGGTAGCGATCATCGAACGACCATCGCACCGAAGCCGGTGCGCTTTTACTGGATCCATTTTGGTTGGCATTTGTAAGTTTCATCTGCGGACACGCTGCCCACATGGGTTCATTAAGCACGCCATCCAGTAAAGGTTTATTCGCCGTTGCCACAGCAAATGCGACCCAGCGGAGTTGCTCGGGCCGGTCTTTGGCGAGCAATTGCTCTTGCTTTGCAACTTGAGGCCAACCTGCCATGGCGTTTAGGCCAATAATCGACTCAAGCAAAGCTGTGGAAGCGTTTGGGTTACGCGGAGAGCCGACTCTGGAACGCGACATGGATTCGCGCATCAATTCAAGTTGTGGAAGACTCGCGAGATGCAAATCGAATTTATAGCACTCATCAAGAGCTTTGAAAAACAAGTCGCTTCTTTGTGTGTTAACGATGAACGACTTTTCTACGCCTGAAGAGCCCGCGCTGACTGGCGCAGTAAAGGCCGCGACGCTCACCTGCGAACCGTCATCTAACGCAGATACATTTAAGGTTTGCAAGCTGCGAGCCGTGTTGACTTGATCTTCCGCTGCCGTTCCGACCAACGGTTTGGCTGGCTTCGTCGCACTTGCAAGCACAGTATCAAACGGGGTCAGAGAAGAAGCACTCCTGCTGAACGCATTGGATGCATCGTTACGCAAACTGCCCACTGATTGACTGCCCGATAAATCACTCGCGATCCCCTCTCGCCAGGCCTGCATTTCGTCGCTGCTGAGCATTTGAAGTAGTTTAAATCTTGCGTAGCTAGCCGTATCGCTATCGGGCTGCAGCTGCAGTAGCCGTTCACATGCGATTTGGCGTCGTGGCCAAAGTGGCGGGACTGAACAAGCATTGGCAACCCGAATTAAAGACGGTGCGAGTTCACGCGGTGGCAATGACCGCAGAACGAAATCCAGTTGCATTTGCCATTCGGTGATTGGGGTCTCCGAAGGCAACGTCACTAGGTTATCGAGGGTCGTCATTCGATGAACGCGGCCCATGATTAATTGATAGTTACCAAGGCTCCGCAAGTTAATCTGGCGGCGCGATGCCTGTGACGGCGCAATACCACCGAAGAGCGAAGTGTTGCTGGCAAGCGTACTTTGCATGTGCTGAATCGTCCGCATGGGCAGGGCGCGTGAGTTTGCATCGTAGGCGACTCCCAGTGGTGCAAGCACGTCCCATATCGAGAGCCCCGGTTCACGCATCAATCGGTTCGGATGTTCGGAATATTGACTGGTTCTTGCTTCGGTGACTGTCGCCA
Organism: Planctomycetia bacterium; assembly: GCA_031412515.1. Taxonomy (GTDB): domain Bacteria; phylum Planctomycetota; class Planctomycetia; order Pirellulales; family Pirellulaceae; genus Aureliella. The sequence goes on from JANODD010000001.1 coordinate 11,659, forward strand.
GCTTCGTCGCTCTCCAAGCGGGTAATTTCAGTTCCTTGATAAAACTCTGCGGAGTGGCCAGCGCCGCTTGCTGCATGGCTGCTGTGATTGCCGCCATCGCAGCTCGATTAGCAATCGTCTGTTTCTGTCCACCTGTTTCATCAGTCAAAATTACATCAGGCCGCCAACATTGCAGCTCAACAACCAAGCGGTCTACAATTTTCGTCAAATCTCGCGATGCGGATTCATGTGGAGTTGATTCAGTCGGCTTCGGACTTAACCATGATTCATGTTCCACCATACCAAGCTGAGGTGCCATCGCTTCATTTAGTTTCCAAGTCTCGATGCGATAATCCGCGCTCTGCTCAAGGTTCTCGCCGAACAGCGAAATAGACTTCGATGCCACAACGTCATCCCAACTTGTCGCGACCAGTGCGGGCCAAGGCAGTTGCGACTCACTCGCTGTAACCGATAACAGACCAACGCGCGTTGCGGTCTTTCGTTGCGAATACCAACTTCGTCCGCCATCGCGAGTCGCAATGATTGTGCCCAACGGTCCAACCGCCCAACCTCGCTGTGCATCGGCAAACACCATAGAACGCAAAGGCAATGTCTGCTCCGTGCTCTGTACTTCCCAATTCAATCCGCCATCAGTTGAATGCAAGACAATGGAACCAGGTGCCCCTGCCATCCAAATTTCATCTTCAAACTTTGCAACTGTCCGCCACTGGCACACGCGTTGAGCTAGAGATGAAAGAGGCAATGCGACGCGACTCCAAACTTGACCGTCTACGGTTCGAATAAGCTGTCCTTCCGCGCCACCTGCCAACCAAGTCGCGCCGACCTGATCGATAAAATGAATCGGCTGATGAGGGCTGGTTGTAAAGTACGATCGCGCTGATCCTAGTTGACTGTTGAACACGTTGCCGACTCGGTCCACTGCCAGCACACTTCCGCTTGCATCAGTACCGAGCGCGGCGACATGCGAAATGGAAGACTCAATTGCTTGCCACGACTGGCCGTCATCAAGACTATAAAAAATTCCAGTTTTGCGCTGAGGACAGTAGTCGCCCCACGCCATCAGTCGAGTTCCAATGGCTCGCATGCCAGTGAAACGCGGCATTCCATCGCTTGGCAAAACGTTCCAAGTCTGTCCGCCGTTCACGGTGCGAAGAACCACGCCGCGACTAGTCCTCGACAGTGCTCCCGGCAATCCGCCAATGGCACAACCCTCAGTCGAGCTTTTAAAGGCGACTGCATGTAGATTCGCGGTTGTTCCAGATTCTTGTCGAACCCATTTGCGTCCCCCATCGGTCGTTGCCCAGATGACTCCTCGGTCACCGACGGCCCAAATGTGATCGGGAGAGGCTGCACACACAGCGTTCAATGACGCGTCCTCCCACCCCGCTGCGACGTAAGGATCCAACGGTTGTTTCGCATCGGTCGTTGATGGCAACACAGTGAAGAGCCAACAGAGGAGCGCGAGGCAGAGCGGAAAAGGTCGAGTTAGTCGAGTGGATTTAGGCATGACGTTTTCAATTGCAAACTTCCATTTTTGGCAAACGAATTGCGAGCATTTTAGCTGTTCATAACCCCCGCCCGCCATAGCATTTAGGGCGTTTCCTAGCTTGCCATTCCTTTTCGTAGCTTGGGACCATTTGTCCCGAGCGGCTCCTTGCGAACACAGCTATCCTCAAATTAACCGCCCTCACCATTCAGAAAAAATGCCACAAGCGAGTTGGCGAGCTAAACTAGACCGAATAAGCACGGGCGATTGTAGATAACGGTAAACTCCCGCGCGAAAGCCATGGAATTTTCGGCAAATTATGCCTAACCGACCACAAATCGATGCACCGCCGATCGCGCCGCCCTCCGCTTCGCGATCCGAGCACTTCGCGCTCATCGCTAACTCCAAAGATAACGATTCTAACGCGCCCGCAACCCCTACCAATGCTAGCAATGCTTCGCTAGAAACAGTTGAGACTTACGACGAAAGTTTGCCGGCAACTCGCGGATGGGCATCGATGGCCCGAACACCCGCTGCGCTGGCTAGCTTTATTGTGCACACCGTGTTGCTGCTCGTGTTAGCATTTTTGACCATGACTCCACGAGTCGGAGTGCCCGGTTCGCTCACTTTGGAATCGGCAACAGGCGAGGGCAATGAAGACGAAGCCATAGACCAAACTGTCGAGATCTTAGCGACCGGCGACTCGATGGCACCTCCATCTGACTTGGTCAATCAATTGCCGGACACCTTACCATCCTCCGGTGCCCATTCCGAAGCAGTGCTAAACCAATCGCTCAGCGAACTTCAGAGCATCGATCCATCAGCAACAAAAACACTCACCACTCAATCGAGTTTGTCAAACGCGTTGTCACAAGCAACGAGCAACCTTTCCATCGCTACGTTAGCCGCCACGGGTGTTGAGGGTCGTTCTGCCGAGAATCGTAATCGAACCGCAAAGGCGCGGGGCGGTACACTCGAAAGTGAACTAGCGGTTGAACGAGCTCTTGATTGGCTAGCCGCGCATCAATTGCCCAGCGGTGGTTGGTCACTGATCCATGATGGTGGAAAGTGCGACGGTCAATGCAAGAACAACGGCTCTGGCGCTCGCTATGAACCGGCTGCAACTGGATTGGCTCTGCTCGCTTTTCTGGGCGCGGGTTACACGCACAAATCTGGCAAGCATCAACGCACTGTGCAAATGGGCGTCTACTACTTGCTTCAGATCATGGAAGAGGCTCACAACACTGGGAGCTTTCTGCATCAGTCCGAACGCGGTATGTACAACCACGGTATTGCTACGTTTGCGCTCTGCGAGGCCTATCAGCTTTCGGGTGACCAAGATCTCAAACAACCGACGCAATTAGCCGTGAATTTTATTTTTTCGGCGCAGAATTATGCGGGCGGATGGGGCTATCTGCCAAAGCAACCAGGGGATCTTACAATCTCCGGCTGGCAGATGATGGCGATCAAAAGCGCGCATGCTGCTGGACTCGATGTTCCGTCTTCGGTCATCATTCGTATCGACAACTTTCTCGATACCAAGCAAGTTCCGTCAGGCGTGTTCTATGGGTATTCTGGTCCCGCCAAAGACCCGACTTGCAGTGCGATTGGAGTCCTTCTGCGGCTGTTCCGAGGGTGGTCGCACACCGATCCGCGAGCGCTAGAGTTAGCTCAGTTCTTAGTGAAAAAGGCTAGATCCAATGGCGATGTCTATTACAACTACTACGCTACATTGCTGCTCTTCCACTTAGGTGGCCCTACATGGGAAACTTGGAATCCGGCTATCCGAGAACACCTCGTCAAGACGCAAAGTCAATCGGGCCACGAAGCAGGCAGTTGGTTTTTTGAGGACCAATATGCCAAAGAAGGCGGTCGACTGTACACGACCGCTATGTGTGCCATGACGCTCGAAGTCTACTATCGATTCTCACCGCTTTATCAACAAGCTGACCGGCCCTTCGAACTGTAATCGCAATACCGCGGCGACTCGCTCCAGGTTACATTGACAGATATATATTGTCATTCATCAAACCAGAACGAATGTGCGACATTGGCCGAACCGCCGATACTACCGAACTCCATTGAACCGTCGAGCGCGAATCCGTACGCACCGACCTACGTCGACACACCGGTTCCTCGCATCGCAAAAAACCGGTTAGACAGCACATTCTGGATTGCATTGGCCTTTCTACTCGTTGCCACGATCTTGCTTTCCGTAGTCTTTTTCCCGTTAAGTTTGATTGGTATGTTCGCTTCGATTGCCGCTGCTATTCGCGTGCCGTTGCTCCAACGCAGACACGCTCAAGAGGTTGGTGGGTTTGAAAACACACTGCCAAGCTTACCCACGCCCCTCGCACTTCTTTTCACGTCGCTGGCTTTGAATATTGTCTTCTTCATCGTTTCGTTCATCGCCTTTGCAGCCGTTTGCGTTCCGGGCACAATTGCATTTGGTTTTGGCGACGCAAGTTATACTGTGCTTGGTGTCAGCGCTCTGTTAGGGTTAATGTGTTTCGGCTGGATATTTTACCTTTCGTTGCGATTGCGTTTTTAACTGACAAGAATCGAATTTGAGACTATGGCATCGACTGACACTTCGCGGCGCGCACGACATCGCGATTACACCTATCTCGGATTGACACAAAGCCTCTGTCCGCAATGTCGCAAAGTCGTCCCAGCTAAAATCATTGTGCGCGGAAAGCGTGTCTACTTTCGCAAGCAGTGTCCCGAGCACGGACCGCGCGAGGATTTTATTTGCAGCGATGTGACCCGCTACGACATGGTCGAAACGAGCTTGCCTGCCAAACTACCGCAGCAGACATCCGTCGAGCCCGAGCGTGGCTGCCCGCTCGATTGCGGCCTGTGCAGTGAACATGAACAGCATACTTGCATCGCTGTTCTCGAAATCACCGACGGTTGCAATCTCACCTGCCCCATGTGTTATGCAGGGAGCGCTCCCGGCAAACGACACAAATCGCTGGACGAAGTTTGCAAGCAGATCGATACGATCGTTGCCGCCGAAGGACGTGTCGAAGTGGTGCAACTTTCCGGCGGCGAACCAACGTTGCATCCACAGTTGCTCGAAGCGGTCGAATATGCGCTATCTCAACCCATTGATTATGTGATGATCAACACCAACGGTATCCGGCTGGCGAATGATCGTGAGCTCGTCGATTCGCTCGCAAAGCACAAAGAGCGACTGGAAATCTATTTGCAGTTTGATGCGCTCAACGATTCCGCTATGCAACAACTCCGCGGTCAAGCCGGATTGCTCGACATAAAACTGAGAGCCCTCGACAACCTTGAAAAAGTCGGTTTGAACGTGACGCTCGTTGCCACCTTGCAAGGCGGCGTTAACGACTCGGCATCCGCGGACCTGGTTGCCTTCGCTGCAGAGCGAACACACGTGACCGGCCTGAGCTTCCAGCCTGCAACCTACAGTGGCCGTTGCTTGCTGCCCGACGAGCTCGAAAAACGCATCACTTTCCCTGACGTCATCGATTCGATTGCGAACGATCCGCGTAACGGTTTTGCCCAAGACGATTTCGTGCCGCTGCCATGCGCGCATCCCAATTGCCACTGGATCAGCTTGGCCGCCCGCGACGGTAATCGCTTGCTGCCGCTGACACAATTCGTCGACGCCAAAGCCAACTTGGACCTTCTGGCTAACGGTATCAGCTTCACGCGTGAAAAGACTGAGCAACTTGCGCGCCAGCTGATCGCTCGCATGTCCTGTGGCGATGATGGATGCTGCACCCCTTCACCGGCAGTTGTTGCCGGCTTACCCGTACTTAGTGTTAAAAGCACACCAAGCCAAGTAACCGACCGTGAGTTGGTCGAGCAATTTCTGCAAGACGCGATTACACAGTCAGTCGGGGCTCGAGACATTCTCCGCATCACGATTACATCGTTTTTAGACGTCTACAATTTTGATGTCCGTCGAGTGATGAAGTGCTGTACGCATCACGTCCTTCCTAGCGGCCATGTCATTCCGTTTTGTGCTTACAATGTGCTCTACCGAGATGGAACCGTATCGCTTCCGAATTTAAGATGAACTCTTGAAGGTCCTGTTTGCATTAAATCCTCCGGAACAAAAAAATGATGAAACTGTTTCAAAGTCTGCTCATACTCTTAACACTCAATTCACTGCAGGCTGCTGAACGCCCCAACGTCTTGTTCATCGCGATCGATGACCTTCGACCCGAACTTGGCTGCTACGGCAACACAATCGTCAAATCACCCAGCATGGATCGCATCGCCGCCCGCGGAGTGGTGTTCAACAAAGCCTACTGCCAGCAAGCGGTTTGCAGTCCCTCGCGGACTGCAATCATGACGGGCTTACGTCCCGACACGACCAAGGTCTGGGACTTGGTGACTCACTTCCGCGCCGCCCAGCCAGACTGCGTTACATTACCGCAGCACTTCAAAGCCAATGGTTATCACTGTGCCGCCATCAACAAAATTTATCACAAGGGCTACGAAGACGGACGGTCGTGGAGCGAGCCGCATTGGTATTCGTCCGGCAACACCGTTGATACTGACTTGACTGACTATAAAGAACGGATTGTTAAGAAGCATGTTGTGTCCGTCCAAGAGTACATGTCTCCTATTCCTAAGGGGGCGAACAGTGCAAAACCCGGCCCGGCGTTTGAAGTCAGCCTTAAAGCGGAGAGCGAACTACCGGATGGGGCGGCCGCCGATGAAGCAGTCAAACGCTTAGCCGCGTTTAAGTCCAATGCAAAACCTTTCTTCCTCGCCGTAGGATTTGCTAAACCGCACTTACCATTCGTTGCTCCTAAAAAATACTGGGACCTTTACGACCCCAATACCATCCCAGTTCCAACCATCGATCACTTGCCATCGGGCAGCCCATCATTTGCTGGTCACGTTAATGGCGAACTACATAACTATCCAGGCGTTCCAGAAGAAGATCCTATTCCATCCGAGTTTGCAAAGACACTTCGCCATGGCTATTACGCATGCATCAGCTACACCGATGCTCAGATTGGAAAAGTGCTCGACGCGCTCGACAAAGAAGGCTTGTCCGACAACACCATTATCGTTCTGTGGGGCGATCACGGTTGGCAGCTTGGTGACCACGGACTATGGCACAAGCATACGAACTTTGAAATTGCAACTCGCGTTCCGCTTCTGATTAGCCTTCCAAAATCACTTGGCGGAACCAGCGCTGGCAAGAAGTGTGACGCACCGGTTGAATTTGTCGATGTCTATCCAACGCTTGCGGAAGTCTGCGGCTTGCCCGCGCCCGCGAAGCTCGACGGCAACTCCATTAAGCAATATCTCGACAATCCCGCTGCACCGCCAACTGACGTAGCGATCAGCCAATATCCCCGTCGAGACAACGATACCGGCACTGACCTGATGGGCTACAGTATTCGCGACAGTCGATGGAGGGCAACATTCTGGCGTGATCGCAGTGGGGCAAAAATTGTTGCGACAGAATTGTACGATGAACAAAACGATCCGACTGAGACCATTAGCGTTGCGAACAAACCTGAACACAAGGCTCTATTAGAGTCGTTTGAAAAACACCTTCCACCCATCGGCTCGTCGGCCGTCAATAAGAAGAAGGCTAAAGGCTAAAGGCTAAAGGCTAAAGGCTAGAGGCTAGAGGCGTGAGGCGTGAGGCGTGAGGCGTGAGGCGTGAGCAGCATGTGGACGCGCCGGAGCGCCCCTAGCCCCTAGCTGGGATGGATGAAAGTCGGTAGCGGAATGCGTCAAGCATTTCGTTCATGCGACTCTGTCCCCCAATTGCAATCTCCTAAAGCCTTGGCGGCTTCCGCTACGATATTCATCCACGACTTTTCGCCATGCCGGCCCCTAGCCCCTAGCCCCTAGCGTCTAGCGTCTAGCAGAATTGCCAGAGTTGGGAGCCGGTCGGCCTCCTTGTCTAACACTTGCTTCGTGACGATAGGTAGAATACTCCGTTTGCAATCCGCACTTGAGAGCGGCGATACACAGTCAACTAACCATGGATCAACGAATGAGTAACCAAGTCGAGCTTCGAGCCCTTTTACCGCTGGGTTTGTGGAGTGCATTTGCGGACTTGAATGCAGTCCCACGTCCTTCGAAAAACGAAGCGGCGGTAAGCAAATTCATCGTCGATCGCGGTAGGCAACTTGGTTTGGAAACGGTCGTCGACTCACTGGGTAACGTATTAGTTCGCAAACCAGCTACGGCCGGCTATGAAGACCATCCGCCTGTCGTCCTGCAATCGCACTTGGACATGGTTTGGCAAAAGAACTCGGATTGCAAGTTTGATTTCGAAACTCAAGGAATTCAAATGGTCGTTTCCGGCGATTGGGTTCGCGCGGAAGGGACAACTCTGGGGGCTGATAATGGAATCGGCGTTGCAAGTATTCTGACGGTGCTTGCGTCAACTTCGCTAAAACACCCGCCGCTGGAATGTTTGTTCACGATCGATGAAGAGACGGGCATGTCGGGTGCCAAGGCGATCGATGCAACTTGGCTAAAAGGTCGCATTCTGCTGAATTTAGATACCGAGCAAGACAATGAGTTGACGATTGGTTGTGCGGGGGGCGCGGATGTAACGGCGACCGCCAACTACACTGCTGAACCAAGCAAGCCGAATGGCCGCTTCTTTCAGTGGACGGTTCGAGGGCTAGCGGGTGGACATTCCGGGATGGAGATTCACCTCGGACGCGGTAATGCAAATAAAATAATGAATCGCCTGTTGTGGCAAGCAGCTCGCAAGTTTGGTTTGCGAATCTCGCGAATCGAAGGAGGCAGTTTGCGAAATGCGATTCCTAGAGAGTCGACTGCTATGGTGTGTCTGCCTGCAGACCAAGTCGACGCGTGTTCGAAATGGTTGGCCACTGAAACGGCCACGTTGCAACATGAGAACCATGTCACGGATCCCCAATTGCAGATTGCTTCGGTGTCTATTGAGGGAGCCTCTGAACTATTGCCTATTGAAACGCAGCGTAATCTGCTGGCTGTGGTCAATGGAACGCTAAGTGGCATATACCGAATGAGTCCTTCTATCGCGGGGCTGGTTCAGACGAGTAACAACTTGGCTCGGGTGGTCGCTGGTGAGGGTCGTATTACGGTCATGTGCTTGGCGCGGAGTTCAGTCGACAGCGAACGCGATGAACTGGCTCGGAATCTGACATCGGTGCTCGAACTTTTAGGCGGTACTGTGGACGTGGCCGGTGACTATCCGGGTTGGCAGCCGGAACCGACGAGTCAATTAGTGCAAACGATGACGGCGGTCTACAAAGAGATGTTCCATGAAGAGCCGCATGTTGCAGCATGTCACGCAGGACTAGAGTGCGGCATCATTGGTGCTAAATTCCCAGGCATGGAGATGATCAGTTTCGGGCCCAACATTCTCGGTGCGCACTCGCCGGACGAACGTGTACAGATTAGCAGCGTTCAAAAGTTCTGGCGCTATTTCACAGAGACGCTTGCAAGGTTGTAGATTTGCGAAAGCCGTAAGACGAATGGTTTCTCAGGCTTTTGAAGTTGCATAGTCGAAAAACGTGTGCTAGTGGGTTTGCCAGTGAACCGGAGTATGCAACGTTTACTTGTCGCTACTCGTGCCAACGCCAACACGCTTTGCGCGAAAGTTGCCGAAGTAGGAACGCAAGCGAACGGGGGAGCGTTCCGAAGCATGCAGACTGCGGCGGCCTATGACTGGGTCTCGAACGACGTTGTCATGCGGTGTTTATAACTTCGGCAACTTTAATGCAGAGCGACCAGGCATCGGAATGACAGAAATCACACAGACTTATGCGCTTCGATTCACTGGCACACCACACCAGTGGCACACAAATCCAAGACGCGTGATGTGTAAAGTTGCGTCTTGGCCCTTGCGAGAGTCGCAAGGGCCAAGGCGACAATGAATATTACAACAGGCCCTTGCGCACTGCCCAGACGGCAGCTTGAGTTCGATCGGAAACACCGATCTTTCGCAGAATGTGTTGTACGTGTTCCTTGACGGTTTCGTAGCTAATGCTGAGCGTGGTGGCGATCTCTTTGTTCGTCAATCCGTTAGCCAGTTGCCGTAGCACTTCGCTTTCACGCTGAGTCAACGGAACTTCGACGTCGGAGATAACTCGGGGCGTTGCGAGTGCACCGGTGACCCGACGAAGCTCTTCACGCGTCCACAGGGATTCTCCCTTGACCGCCATTTCGATGCACTCGATCAAACGAGCGCGTGTGTCGCTTTTGAGAACATAAGCGGATGCACCAAGAGCCACAGCGCGAGCAACATACGTAGGGTTGTCGTAGGTGGAAAAGATGAGTACCGGAAGTTCGGGATAGTCTAATTTGAGCCGTCCGAGAATATGTAAGCCGTCGCCACCAGGCATTCGAACATCGAGCAGCACCACATTCGGCTTGTGAGTTGCTACTTTGCTCAGCACTTCCTCTCCAGTGCTTGCTTCGGCTACGACGGAAATGTTTGTGCCATCAAGAAGATTCTTTAAGCCCAGTCGTACTACTTGATGGTCATCTGCAATTAGCAAGGAAATACTTGCCATAAAACTCCTCAACTTTCGTCAAATCAAAAATTGGCGGTGCACTTCGTACTACAACGCTTTGATTTGCATTGCGAGCAATGAACTGGGCAATTATTCAAGCATTCACTTTGCGAAAAATGCCTACAGGCACCTATCTGCGGCACGTCATCTGCTTTCATCGGCGATCTCTGCAGAGGGAGTCTCGCGGCACCTCATTACGTATCTTTCCGATTAAAAGCCCTCCTATTGTACCCTTGTCGCTGGGTTTTTGTAAGCCTCTGTTGCAGATATAAAGCCATCCTTGTCGGTGTCATAGGCAGAAAAATCGTCATTTGAGCCCAAAAACTCGGAATTGCTGATGACGCTGTCATTGTTGCTATCACTGGCCGCGAACCAGCCCACTTCAGTCGTCGGTTTTTGTGAATCTGTAGGAAAGTTAAGGCCTAGACGGTCATCTGCACGGACAATATCAACCCGAATGGCCATCGGCACAAAAAATGTCGTGGTTGGCATTTCAACTGGCGAGACAATGCCATCCTTATCCTGATCCAGCTTTGTTAGATAGCTCTTAAATTTCTCAAGCTCAAATTCGGTAATCCTGCCATCTGCGTCCGTGTCCACCAAGCGAAACCAAGCCGACTCGGCAATCATCCAGCGAGCCAAAATGCGGCTGCCACGGATTGCACTTAGCCATTCCCAAGCATTATCGAATTCTTCATCGCTTAACTTGTCATCATTGTCTGCGTCGAGTAATTCGAACGCATTGTCGCCCAAGTTTAATTGAGTTCGAATGAAGGAGGCAATCTGCGGATCGGTGAGCGCTAAAGCCAGCTGTGTACGGAGTTTGGCTCGGTTCGTATCCGTGAAGCTGTCGGTCACTACCACGGATATTGCACCTGACTTCCCCGTCGCTTGTCCGGCAGTACTGCGTCGAGAATTCCAAGCGAAGTCACTCTCGGATTCGACGGTTGCAGCTATCGAGCATTCGGCTTGCGCATTGTTATAAAATTTTATTTTAAGATCCAAAGTTGGCTGGACAGTTGCAATGGATTCAAGTTCCTTGACCGTAACTTGTCGGTCATGGTCCTTGTCGAGAAAGTCCCAACGCTTGTCGCCCCAGTCAGGCCACTGATCGCGCGACAACGGAGCGTCAAACGAGTTATATTTTTCGAGTACTTTGCGGAACACTTTTTGCGATTTTGAATTCGCATCAAGAGAAATGGCTGATACCGCAGTCTTTCTGTTCTCAGCATTTTGAGCTGCCATTGTCGAGCGACTGGTTTGCATTTCTGCCAGCGTCACAATATGGTCTGCGTTCAAATCCAAGCTTGCAACGACCTTGTTGATATTCGCAATCTCAGATTGGTCCAATGACGAATCTTGATTCGGGTCGAGCTGTTCCCATGGTGAACGACTGGCAGCCGCTCCTGGCGCGAATCCGATATCAGAGAATCTAAAGGCCCCGTCGCGCGCGAGCCCACGTGTGAGGAAAGCGGGCAGCTCTTCTTCCTCAACTTCGTCGTCGCCGTCTTTGTTGTACATTGCGATCAGCTGTTCGCTCTGCTCTTTGTTAGCAACGAGATTCCCCAGCCAGCCCGAGCGAATCAGCGGATGGTCGAGAAGCTTGGGCCATGTCCAGGGCTTTTCCAAGTCTTTTGCGATCGTCGCAATCGCTCGACTCGTTGCCGATTCGGCGGCCTCATCGAGTGATTTGCCTCCGATATTGACCGATAAGTCAATGACTATAGGACCATGGGCTGAAAGCGCAAGGATACGCTGCACGGACCAAGTTTCGGGAACTTGAGTCGGTACAGCTACATCTGCAGGATTGGTGACAGCCTTGGTGGATTTAACTACAGGATCCGCAGGCAATGGGGATGCAATGTCCGCCGAAGTGCTGCCGGGATCGGATTGAGGCAAAGCACTTTCAATCGCCGGTGACTGCGTCTCGACTTTCAATTGGTTTTCAACTGGTGCTTTTGGGAGGCGAGGATTGCAGCCACAAGCGATCAGTCCGCAAACCAAAAACCCGAGCCTATGCAGAACGGTTCTTTGGTTGCTAAGTTTCGTTTTCATATCCAATCCAATAAATCCAATTTGAATTCAGTTCTTTGTCGCTGGTTTTGTAAAAAATCGGACGTTCCCGACAACCATCCTTGCCGTGTCCGGTTTCTCACGAAACCAGCTACGCATATCGCCAGCTACGTCAACTGTCGGCGTTTAGCGTCTCCATAGTCTATTGTAGCGGTCTTGTTCGTCGGGTTCGCGACACACAACCATGAAGCTACAATTCTTTGAGTCATCGTGCAAATTGATTTTGCTGATTCAATTCTGATGCAAATGGGTGGCGGATAATCTGAGGAACTGTAATGGAAAATGCGTTTGGCAATTGGATTGCCTCAAAATTGGACCGCTGGCGAACGATGCTTTTACTGATCGGCATCGTCGTTGGAGCGGCTAGTTTGCCTTTATCGAGAACGCTCCGCCTGGACTGGAAGCTAGATCGCATGTTCGCGCCGGGCGATTCGCTGGTGACTTCGTACCATCGACTTGAAGATCGATTTGGTGGTAACGAAGTCGTAATTGCCGTATATCGCGACCCCGAACTTTGGAATCCATCAGGGGAAGGCCTCGATCGTCTGGCCGTTATTTCGGATCAATTGGCACGTGTCGAAGGAGTTGCCGCAGTGCTGAGTCTGGCGGAGTTGCATCGCATTTTGGAGCGATTGCGCGACCCACTTAAAGTGTTTGGATTTGGAGCCACGAGTGAAAAATCGACGGTACCTTTGTTGAACAAAAACGACGCTTTAGCTCAAGGGTTGCTCGATGTATTTGCTGGCTACACACATCAGCGGGATAGTGAGTTTGTCGCGGTGGCTTGTCTGCTTGCACCTTCAAAGGAGCAGTCATCAGAGTTTCACCATGGAACCATCGATCGGCTGAAATCGATCATTACTTCGGTAGCCGCGCCCGCTGAAATGGGGTTGATCGCTGGCGAGCCCGTGATGGTGGTCGAAGGTTTTCAATTGGTGCAGCGTGATGGCCTGAGGCTGGGATTTACTTCGACTATCCTGTTGACCATCGTGTTGCTAGTTTGTTTTCGTTCCGTTCGATGGACTTTGATACCGCTGGCGATTGTACACTGGTCAGTAATTGTGACACAGGCAATCCTTGTGTTGCTGGACCTTGAACTGACAATGGTCAGTTCGATGTTGACAGCTATTGTGACGGTCATTGGCGTCGCAACTACGATGCATTTGCTATTGCGTTATCAGGATACCCGTCGACGCGGCGTTGAGCGTCGTGAAGCTTTGCGCGATTCCATGGCGGCGCTCGTCGTACCGATCGCACTAGCTTGCGTGACGGACGCGGTAGGCTTCATCTCTTTGATGGCGGCAAACGTCGGGCCAGTGCGTGACTTTGGTTTGATGATGGCGATTGGCTCATTAGTTGTCTTGCTTTCGATTCTGTTGTTGGTACCTGGTCTGGCGCTGATTGGTAAGTGGGATTCCGATCCGCATGTGCCAAAGTCAGATTTGGTTGTACGCATGGCTCTTCGCAAGCTGCTGGATGTAGTTCTGGCTCATCGCTTCGTCGGCATTATCACTCTGATTTTAGTAACTATTGTCAGTTTGGTTGGCGGCGCGAGAATGTCGGTCGAAACGGACTTTACGAAGAATTTCTATGCAACAAACCCATTAGTAAAGGGTTACCAAGTCGTTGAAAGCGAATTGGGAGGCGCAGGTGTCTGGGACATCATGTTGCCCGCGCCGAAAACAATCTCACAAGAATATTTGAATGAAGTTTTGCAGTTGGAAACGCAACTGCGAAGTTTGACTGCGTCGGACGACGGTGGCAATGAATTTTGTTTAACCAAGGTTCTAAGCATGGCAGACACCGACCTGGCGGCCAAGGTCGAGCCGTTGATTGCCGTGGTGCCCGTCGCCGCAAGACTGGAAGGGATGCGTCGCGCAATGCCCGAGTTCAGCCAAGCGTTGCTCACCTTCGATGTCGACGCGTCGGGATTGCGGTGGATGCGAGTCATGCTGCGAAGTCGAGAACAAACGACTGCATCCGTTAAATCGCAGCTCATCCAGCAAGTCAACTTGACCGTTGCCAAATTCACGCAGCGGTCGGAATGGCTAAGACTATTCGATGACAAAATGCCAGCGGAATCGCTGCGCGGCGAGGTAACCGGTTATCACGTTATGCTCAGTCGGCTGGTTTCGAGCGTGCTCGAAGATCAATGGAAGTGCTTTGCCTTCGCTACGCTCGGGATTTTCATCATCATGTTGGGCGCTACCCGTTCGCTACTGTTCTCCTTGGCTGCATTGGTCCCGAACGCGTTACCCATTATCGTTGTGCTCGGCACGATGGGCTGGTTGGGAATGCGCGTAAACATGGGGGCTGCAATGATTGCTGCGGTCTCGATGGGATTATCGATCGACAGTTCAATTCACTATCTACTTCACTATCAACGGCGATTGAAGTCCGGCGATCGCCCCCTCAAAGCGCTTCGTTCAGCCCAGGAAAACGTGGGCTTTGCGGTAGTGCTAGCGACCATTGCCTTGATCGCCGGCTTTCTTGCGTTATCAGTAAGCGAGTTTGTACCGACAGTCGTCTTTGGGACGTTAACAAGTCTCACGATGCTCGGCGGATTGTTTGGGAATCTGGTCGTGCTGCCGCTATTGGTTGCTTCCCGCAAATAGATAAATGGTTCATCGTTTCGAGGGAAGGCTTTTTACTTGTTGGTGGGTTGAAGAGATGGCGGAAAGAACATAGGAAGAACACATGAAGATCGCAAGCAGGATGCATACGCCACTTATTCGCGCCACGATGTTACCCATGCGATTCCCTTGTCATTGACTTTGATGACAAAGAACGCGGAGTCATTCCCCCAAGCTAATGTTCTGTCGTTCTGTGCCTGAGTTCGCATAGGTTCAGGCATTTTGGAGATAGACTCTGCTATTTGCTTAGCTTGCACCGACGTCGGTGCATGCGGTTCGCCAAGCTGCTTTTTGATCTCGTCGAGCGGAACGCCGGACTTGATCTCTTTGGCAGCAGGCGATACGGGTGCATAGCTTTGGGCTTGGCATCCCAATGTGATTAATGAAACTGCTAACAATATTGAGCAAAATCGATTGAACATTGGTCGTGTCAGATTGTGTTGGAAGGGAAAATTTTATTCGCTATTTCGAATCAACCAAGCCCTGCATTGTAAAGTTTGAATGCAGGAGGGCGTCGCTTTGGGCACCTGCCGCTTTATTTTCAGACGGCTTTTGCAACATTTTTGGAAATTTGGTTTGTTCGAATAGGGTTAAGTTCGGAGTCTTGCCGAGTTCGTTGAGTTTATCTTGGATAGATTCATCGCGTTTGGTTTGAATGATACCGGGCAAGTTGCTTCCGCCGGTGGTCCAGACGTCTTTGCCTTGCCAAGTGAGTTTGATCGTCGACTGGTACACGTTGGCGACGTAGGCACCTCTCGCGATGTAGGAGACGGCTTCCTGTTTGGGGCCGCTAACGGTAGCTTCGATTGAGATCGGCGAATTGGCGACTACCTTGTAGCCTGAAGCGGTAGCGGCTTTGGTCAACATCTGAGAAACTTGACTTGCCCATTGTCCAGCTCCGGCAGCATTGATCGAAACTTGAACTCCAGGATGAACCAAGAAAACGCTGGGATCCTTTTCGGCTTGACCCAGCACTTTTTCTGCAGCAGGATGTGGCATTTTCGCGGGCACTACCAAGCCGGCATCGGCCGTTTGCATAGCAATGAAACACATGCCCGCGACGGTTGTGATGCGCGTGGCGCTGCGGTAATCACATACCTTAATCTGCGAAGGAATGTGTACCAGCAAATGATCATCAAGCAGTGCGTAATCATCATGAGGATAGCTAAGCCCGTTCGCGGCGATCGGTCCGGATGGAACGCTGATTTTTTGCGTCCAAGTTCCATTGGTCAGATCGAGGACGCGCATTTCACTCGTAAAGGTAAAGAGCAGTTTTGTGCCGCTGGGACTCCACTTGATTCGCGGCCAAGCGATGTGGGGTTTGTCTTCTAGAAATACGCTCGACTTGACAGTTCCAGTTTGTGGATCGACGATCATGATCGAATGTCCGTCGGCCAAGGCCAAGAGGCTACGATCCACTGACGCATCGATCGCAAAATTCCCTGACAATCTCGAGTGCCAATAAGGTTTTCGTGTTACGACATCGATACATGCCAAATGGCCATTGCCAGTTAACAGAATCAGTTTGTTGTTGGGGATTGGCAGGGCGTAAAGGAGTGCTCCATTGGTCTTCTTACCCCAACCCTCGGCGTCGTTCGGAAATGGAATCCACGATTTCGATTGAACCACTTTCTTGCCATTCACTCGCCACAATTGAATTTGATCTGGCGTTTCGAATCCACCGCGTTCATCGCTAGTTCCATACATCAGGGCTGTACTGCCATCATTCAGCAAGCAGAGCGGGCACATGTTCGCTTCGACGGGAGCAGTATGAATGGCTTTGCCGGACACCAGATCGATTAATGCCAACCGGCTTTCTGGTTTAGGTACAGCAAAGCTGACGGTGTAGCCTACGATGGCCCGTTGAGCGATCGGATTGATTTCCAATCGTCGGATGTCTTCATGAAAATTATTCTTCTTGTTCAGCGTTGCTCGCTTGGGTGTAAAGCCAAGGTCGGCTTGCTTTGGTAGGTCGAGTTTCCATTGGCCATCGAAGCCACGGTCGAGCTCTTCAACGTCTTCCCAATCGATCTTCAGCGGGCTATTCCAACCGCTAGAACCACCGCTCGATGCACTCGCGGCGGCGTCTGAATTTACTGAGTCGACGGCAGGTTTGTTGGGCGACATTTTGGTATCGCTGCTGTCGACTTCTTGGAACGGATTGTCACCCCCCTTAATCAATTCCTGGTCGGCCAAACTCAACCTGGCTACAGGGATTTTGATCGTCTTTCCCTGAGAGGTTTTAAGGAATACGTTCCCTTCCTTGACCTCAATAAAAGTCGCCGTAATCTTATGCCCGCCTGTTGAATCGCTCCATTGGCGAGGTTCGGATAACTGAGCCGAGCAGAAACTGGCAATCAAGCTGATCAAGATCGATGCTGGAAGAAGTGAAAATTTATTCATTTAGTAAAACCTGTTGGAATGGGTTTTCGGTAGTGGGTGAGATTGCAACCGCTGTCCCTTGAACGATGGCTTCTGGGAAAGAGTTTCTGGGAAAGGTTTCTGCTGGAAACACACCGCCTAATTATACCTGCCAGCGAATTTTTCGCATGTTTCTACGATAGCAAGTTGCTTCAGAATACCGCGAACGATGTAAAGCATTTTGGCAAGTATAACCAAGCTGGTTTCGTGAGAAACTGGGTGCTAACGAGAGCGTCCCGCTTAGGAGTTTGAACTGAACTTGGTCATTACGGTGGCATAGTCTCATCAGCCGGAAGGCGTTAGCCTCCGGTTGTGTATTGAACCGGAGGCTAACGCCTTCCGGCTGATAAATCACCTGTAAATCCGCGTTTTCAAGTTCATTCCTAAGCGGGACGCTCTCTAACACACTCCGGCTAATCCGAAACTTTCGTTGAAAACCCTACTTTTTCGGTTGTGTTTCATCAAGAAACTTAAATACGTCCTCTAAGGCGGCCTGAACGATGACCATGTGTTCAACGTCCGGGTATTCCGCATATCGAACGTCAACATTTTGTCGTTTAAGGCTATCGGCTAGAGACTTCGCTCCACCGCGACCGAAATCGAACTCGCCGGCAGCTACGAACCACGGAAAACTAACGTACTTTTCCGCGTCCGTAATCCGGCCGCCTCCTCCGATAGCAACAGCAGCATTCGGCAAGTCGGAATCGACAGCAACTTGCCGCATGACTTGCGCCGCTCCCATGGAATGCCCCAACAAAAAGACACGTTTGGGATCGATGTCGTAGTATTGGGAGAGAACATTCAGCATCGCGCGATAATTTAAGTTTAAGCCTAAGAGTCCCTGCCTGGGCGCCACCACCATCCAGCCGCGCTGCGTAGCCAACTCGACCAGCCGCCCAGCACCGTACGTTTCGAAAAACATGTTTTCGCTACCACCTGCGCCGTGAAATGCGAACAATACGGGCATCGGCTTGGCCGTTTCCGCGGGGCAGCGCAAGCGAATGGATACCTGTTTTTTGGTATCGGATAGCGTCATCCAAACATCGCTGCGCCTCGCGTGTTTGCTAAAGTACGCTGCTGAATCGACCTCTTCAATTAACAGCGCTTCGCATGTTGTTAACAGTTGAAGTGCCGGGTAATCAACTTCTTGTATTTGGCCATTCACTTGCGAACGCAAAGTGCGCACAAGCTGTTTACAAGTCAAACGATCAGTACTTTGCATGACTGAAAGGTTACTCGTGTCATGTTTCTTGAGCAGTTCTTCCAATTTCTCGAGGCGAGAATTTGCATCGCTGACTTTGGACAGCACTGAGTTGGCGAATGGAAACGTCTGAACGTCGCTCGTCGCAGTAGCGTGGATTTCAAAATCGCCTTCGCTTAACTGGCTGACATCGCACGTAGTTCCACTAATGAGCGCTTCGAGCTTAAAATCCTCTGCGACAATCACCGCTCCATCCGCCGAGCGGAACTCGATTCGAACAGTGGCGTTGGGTGGTGGTGGCCGATCGACTTTGTAAAACGGTTCCAGCTTGAGATCGATGGACGACCGACTTGCATCGATCACGCTGGGACCGAAACTTAGTCGTCGGGAAATCGCGTAGCGCTCGAAATCACTTGGCATATTAGCGCTTTCGACGGCAAAATAAGCTTGATCGAGTTCGCGTGCAGCCGTTGATAACCGCAACGAGAAAAAGCTCTGCACGGCTTCTTGCATCGGAGCTACGCAACGAATGCGACCATCACGATCTGCCGCCCGCCAAGCGAGTTCGAACCGTCGCAATCGTTTCCCTAGTTCATAGCGTTCCTCCTGCGCATTCGCAATTGAATTCGTCGCACAGTTTAAAATACAAAGCCACATTAGGTAGCTTGATGAAGGAAGGCATAGTCGGCGGGATACGCGTGCGGCGGGGTTGCTTTTGTGCGCCACGGGTTTGCCAGTGCGAACGAGGGTGGTTACTTTAGATCTGGAAAACTTGCTAATAAAATATAACTGGCTTGGGTGAAATTTTCCGCGGCGGACGCTGACAGCGTCCGAATTCGAAGTTTAGAGACTTCAGCAGCCTCTTCCACGGTCAAACCTGAACTATCCTTGCACGATTGTGTTACTTAATGTGCCAATGCCAGAGATTTGAACATCCACTCGATCGGCAACGGCAAGCGTGAAATCGCTGTTCGGAACTATTCCAGTGCCGGTAAGCAAGAACGCGCCGTTTGGAAAACTGTTATCGCGTCCGAGCCATTCGACCAAGCTCTCAAACGTCCGAGCCATCTGCGCGACGGAGGTTGACTGATCGAATACGCACTGGCCGCTTCGCCAGATCTTCAATGAAATTTCAATTTTGTCGCGGGCGGGCATCGCATCGGCTAATGTGATCCATGGGCCAAGTCCGCAGCACTGGTTATACATCTTCGCTTGTGGAAGATACAACGGATTATCACCTTCGATATCCCGTGAACTCATATCGTTCCCAGCAGTGAAGCCGACGATCTTCATGGCAGGCGAGATCACTAGCGTCAATTCAGGTTCAGGAACATTCCAAGTCGCGTCCGCTCGAATCCGCAGTTCGTCACCGGTCCCGCGGACACGATGCGGCGTCGCTTTAAAGAAAATCTCTGGTCGCGGGGACGCGTAGACTCGGTCGTAACAGGACGCCGCGGCTTCCGATTCTTCCATACGAGCCGTTTGACTGCGTTTGTAAGTTACACCCGCTGCCCAGACTTCCTGCGAATCGATCGGCGGTAGCAATCGCGCGGACTTGATCGTCACACGCTCGCCGGTAGCGGCTAACTTCGAAGCCGATTCCGCGACATTCGACGCACCCAAAAGGGCCGACAGGCTTCCGAATCCAGAGGACGCCAAGTCCAGCAGCACGATGTGCTCGCCATCGACCTTGCCAACAGCGGGTATGCCTTGCGAGTTGAAGAGTTTTGCCAGTTGCATGTTGGTATCCTGAGGTGAGACCGCGGACATTTCGTCCGCAGTTGGGTTTCGGTAATATTTTGTTGGGTTAACTCGCGGTCCGCAATCTAGAGCGGACGAAGACGTCCGCAGTCTGTAAAAACCAGACGTCCGTGGCCCAAATGGTACCCAATGTCAAACGATTTTCGAGTCCAGAAGCGGCAAAAGTCAACAAAACAACCCGTGCTTTGTCCAGATTTGATTTTAGGGTGGCACGCCCTGAGGCTTTGCGAAGGGCGTGGTGGATGTCGTGCA
>JANODD010000002.1:0-1545 GCA_031412515.1 Planctomycetia bacterium
TCTACAAAGCGAGATCGTTAAACTCACTTGCAAGTCACCAAGTCCCGTGCGGGCGAGGACGCCCGCGCTCCGAAAAACCGGTCATCCACTTTGGCGAGCTTCTGAGAACCTCTGTGTTTTGCTGTTAAGTCAACACTCTCCGCTGGCTATGGGTCAAACGAGAACGACCCGGGTCAAACGAAGACATTTCTACGCACAGCTCTTACGCTTGACGAACTCTCGATAATCGTTCCAAGTGTCGATGCCTTTCGGCGCATGTTCGATTACGCCAAGTACGATTTCGCATCCGGCTTGAAGGAACCGCAGTTGCTCGAGCTTTTCAAGCTGCTCAAGTGGACTTGTCGGCAAATCGGCTAGCTTCAGAAGGAACTGGCGACGGTACGCATAGATTCCGATGTGCTGTAGGAAAGCTGGCGGATTGCTACTGAGCAGCGACTCATCCCAACTGCGTGCATGCGGAATGGGACTGCGACTGAAGTAAAGTGCTCGACCACTGTGATCGCGGACCACTTTCACACACGCCGGATCTTCCAGTCGAACGCGGTCGCGAATTGGCGCCGCAAGCGTAGCAACGTCGGCTCTAGGGTTCGATTCGAGCAAACGCGTCACTTCATCGATCGCCTCAGCAGTGATCTCGGGCTCATCGCCTTGCACGTTGATAAACAAATCGACTTCGGGCATTTGCTTGGCAACTGCTGCAACGCGATCTGTACCGCTTTGTAAGCTTGCATCCGTCAACACGCTTCGTCCGCCAAAACTACTAACAGTCTTTTCCAGTTTTTCGCAGTCAACGGCGATCACGATCCCATCGGGACGTTTAGCGAGCGACGCAGACTCGAAGGTATGTTGAAGTACAGTCTTCCCGGTTTCTCGCAGCAGCAGTTTTTCGGGCAAACGAGTCGACGCGAGCCTGGCTGGGATAATGATCTGACTGTGACAATGAGTTCGAGTGAGGATGGTCGGCATGCCGACTGTCGTGAAAGTGCTGGTTGAAGTCGTGCTCATTATAACATCCATTAGCGGGGGTACGGTCGGCGATTGATTTCGTTTTAGCAAACGAAGTTTCGCCAGCCCAGAGCATTTTCAGGTTCTGCTGATGAGTGCCGAGGAGACGTTCGAGGTCCAGTTCCGGTTTTGCGGACAGGACATCCACGGTCCAAAGGATGTAATCGGCTTTTTAGTTGAGATTTTGGGCGGTATTGGGTACGCTAAAGGTTTGCCCGGCTTTTGTGTCACTTTTCGCAACTTATCTAAAATGTCCCGTGGCGAGTGGATTTAACTTCTCAAAATCAAACTCGATAAATCGGCTCGAAGACCTACCCCGAAGCGAATTGCACCCGTTGCCGGGAGTACGCTTGCAACACTCAAATGTTAGTATTGGTGAGTAAATAACCGGAGGCTAGCGAGAGCGTCCTGCTTAGGAATGAACTTGAAAACGCGGATTTACAGGTGATTTATCAGCCGGAAGGCGTTAGCCTCCGGTTCAATACACAACCGGAGGCTAACGCCTTCCGGCTGATAAGATTATACCACCGTAATGACCAG
>JANODD010000003.1:0-5325 GCA_031412515.1 Planctomycetia bacterium
GCTCCGCACCAGCAAAGTCTTTGCCAGTCCCGGCGCGCCGGTGATCAAGCAGTGACCGCCTGCCAATAGACTGATTAGCAACTGTTGCACCACGTCCTTCTGGCCAACAATCGTCTTGGATAGTTCTTTATCGATACGCTGGCGACTTGCCCGCAAATGCTCGACAACATGTTGTTCTTGCTCGTCAGAGAGCAGTTCGATGCTCACTCGCAGATTCCTTTTCTCTAGTGTGTCATGGCGTAAGTCACGATGTTAATGCCTAGCGGATACGATTTCTTGACTGAAAATTCTTTGAAGTACTCGCGGTTTTCGCCTTCGCGTTCCCAGCCATCACCCAAGTCCGTGTTATGGCAAATGAAAACCATAATGCGTCTATCGTCGTCAAAGATCGCTCGATAGTGCGGCGTTTCTGTATTGCCGCCGTGCCCATACTCGGCCGTTGATCCTCCTCTAGCCCAAGCGTGAATCGATGGTACTTGAGGCTTCTCAGTCAATGGATAAACCATTTGGAAAATCTCATGCTCAAGTGGCACTTCCTCCCATTTGCGATTCGGAAAAACTTGTTCCATCGCCATCTCAAAATCACGCCATTCGTAATCACCCCAAAAATCGTCGACCATCATGAAGCCGCCGTTGTTGCAGTACTTTCGCAGCCCTTCGATTTCAGGTGGGGTCAGTGATATTCCACCCGGCTCGATCATGTATAAAAACGGATAGTCGAACAAACGTTGGTCGGTGAGGTCAAGGATAACGGGATACGGATTGACCTTGATCGAAGTCATCTGTTGTAGGCGAAGTGAAAAATTTAAATCCGCATCGGGAAAATCGGTTGACCAGTCACCGCCCCCCCGACCACGACCGTATCCCCCGTAGTCGCTGTATCGAACTCGTACAAAAGTGAATGTGTCGTGCGGAAAGTTTTGATTGCTTTCCCACACGGGGACACCGTTTCGGTTATCGGCACTTTGATATCCTCTACGACCACCCCAACCTCCTCTTTGCATCGCGACCGAAACTGAACATAGCAGCAATGCGATGGCGACTATACAGTATTGGGTTCTCACTGGCTGGTCCTCCGTATTTCAGGCGTAGGCGGGCGTCCATTCAAATCCGGCTCAACGATTTGTAAAGTTGCCGCTGAATCTGCTTTGGCACCGTTTGTGCGAGCCTCAGCGATTACTAACAACAATTCTTGTGCCTCACGGTAGCGTGGCGTTTCTTCAAGAGCGAACAGCACTTCGCGTCGAGCTTCATCCAATTGGTTCGCAGCAAACAAACTGCGCGCCAATCGATAGTGCAAATCTGCTGGATCGAGTGGATCAAGCTGTTGAAGCGCCTTGAGCGATGATATGCCCTCTGCTGGCCGACCCAGTTTTTCTACCGCTTCAATCCAAGCCTCGTGCCCCGTCGTTATCAGCGGCTGAACGGCCAATAACTCACCAGCGACTTCACGCAGCTTGTCCCACGTCTGACGTTCACGATAGATCTGAATCAGTCGCAATAGTGCCGGTACATTGTCGCTCGACAACTTGGTCAGCCGAGTCAATGCGCTCAGTTCCATCTCTTTATCATTCAACTCACGAGCGATCTTTGCGGCCAATGAGATACCGCCACCCTTCTCAGCATCGTCAGGGTACAAAGTCAACAGCCGCTCAACAGCAACTTTAGCCTCTGTCCACTTTTCATCGGTCACCAACTGATTCACGAGCAACAACTGAGCCGGGTAACTGTTCGGTTTCTCAGTCAAAACCTCTTTCAATTCGGCGATGACCGCGCGGCGTGGCAAACCCTCGGAGCTAAAATCGGAGGTCGGTGCAAACTCATCGGTCAGTTTCTGCACGTAGCCTGCAAAGCTCTCATCGAGCGCCACCGTATCACCGTACCTGCGCGCAAAAGCTTCATTGATCGGAACCCCCATACCGAGATCCACCAACAACTTTCGCAGCAATGGCAAGCCATGGGTGTCGATCAAGTAACGCACGGCGAGAGAAGATTCAAAGTATGCGAACTGTAAATGCACACCGCTCTTGGGTTGCAGAAACGCACCGCTCAATTTTGAAAGCGGAACAAAGTCTTCGCCTTGCAGCATCTTTTTATACAACGGGTTCAGTCGCTGGCCCCAACTCGGATTCGCTTCTAGCTCTTCGTAGACTGAAATTCCTTCGCTCAGCCAACGCGGCATGCGATTGTTTGTTTTCTGCAGCGTGATCACGTGACAGAACTCATGCCACAGCACGCTTTCCCAATTCGACGGTGACTCGCCCTGCGATGCTGGACTGTTGGCCGTAATCAACTTACCAAAGCACACGCCTAGAAAACCTGCTCCGCCGGGCAAGCCAAAGGTGCGAATCGCGAAATCGCTTTGCTGCGGAAAGATTTCTACTGTAACCGGTTCGGTTAGTTCCAATTCATACTTTGCCGTGATCGTCTTCTTTGCACGTCGCAGTAGATCCACCACGCGATCACCGTAGATTTTTGCTTCGCGGGCATCCATTCGAATGATCAAACCATCCGCTTCGATCGTAGTGAACTTTGCAAGCCGATCTTGGAGCGTCTTGAGATTAAAGGCGACCACGTTGTACTTATCCGCTGCTCCAACTTGATCTACGATGGACCAACCTTCATCATCGCGACCGACACGAAGTAGATCTTGGGCGAGCTGAAATTTGGCAGGCAAGTAGTTTGGATTGAGCTTCAACGAACGCCGCTGGTAGTTGACTCCTTCGGCAAAGCGATAATGCTGCGACAGTTTCTTACCGATTAAGTAGTCCACAGCTGGGTTGACTTGCCATTTGGCGAGTGCCGCTGTGCGATGTTCGCCTTCCTCTTTGTAGTGGCCCGTTAAATGCGAGATTGCGGCTCGCAGCGCCCAAGCCTCGGGTTGGTGCGGATTCACTTTTAAGATCGATTCTAAAAGCGACTCGGCCTCTTCATAAGCTTCTGAGTCGATGTAATGCTCGGTTTGCATTAGCAGGGAATCGATGTGTTTTGGATTCAGGTCCACGGCAGCTTGAAGAAACTTCGTTGCCTTTTCTGAATCGGAAGAGGACCAAGCCTTAGCCAGTAAGTAATGAATCTGCGGATCCTCGGGACGCAACTGCACCGCCCGCGCGAGCGACTTCACCGCCTCTTGATAATCGCTTTTGTCGATCGCCAGTTCACCGATTGCAACCAGTGCTTCGACGTATTTTGGATCGCCCTTCAGGGCCTTGTCATAAAAGGCATCCAAAATAACACGCGCGTCTTCGCCATCGGCTAAGAGAATCTTGCCGAAGGCCAGCATGTTATCACGGTCCGAGAATCGCCACGGCGCTGCTTGAATCAGCGCAGGGATTTCGTCCATCAGTTTATTGCCTTTTTCAGGTTCTCCACTGAACCTATAGGCTTGAGCCGCCAGGGCTCGTAGCGGAAGGCTGGTCGCAAACTTCGTTTCCACTGATTTGTAGACGTCGCGGGCCTCTTCGTAACGCCCGACGGTGATCAGAGCTTGCATCAACTGCCGTGACCAAAAGTCATTCCAGATGCCTTTGTCGACTTCACTGCGAGTCAGTTCGATGCACTCTTCATACTTACCCGCAAAGAATTTGCCTCGCGCCTCAGCAAAATCAACTGCGACTGCCGCGCCAGGAAAACAACAGAGCAGCACAAGTAGCATAGGCTTCCAGCCTGTGAAGCTTCGTAGCATAGGCTTCCAGCCTGTGAAATTAAAAAAACGCGACGAACCCGCGGGACGCAGTTGACTATGATTGGTGCAGAAAAAAGCCATTCGAAACATGCAACTTCTTAGAAAGTACAAGAAGGACCCAGTTCCAACATAACTGGAATCGCAGCGCCATGCACCTGCCCGGCAGACTATGTTCGAAATTATTCGTGTTTCTCAATCGCAGGCGGCAGCCGAGCGGAACTTCGATACAGGACATAACCCTGGACTCGCCCA
This sequence comes from Planctomycetia bacterium, assembly GCA_031412515.1. Taxonomy (GTDB): domain Bacteria; phylum Planctomycetota; class Planctomycetia; order Pirellulales; family Pirellulaceae; genus Aureliella. The sequence goes on from JANODD010000003.1 coordinate 3,938, forward strand.
AGTGTTTCGCGACTAGAGAAAAACGCGACTCCTATGCAGTTACGGTAGTCGAGTTGTCAAGAATCCAACATTTGGATGCTAGAAATGGAAAGACTCATTGTTTGGCCGCCTCTTTAACTTGGTCAATGCTGGATATCACCTCAGTGACATCCTGGTTTGATTTGCCTCTAATAATGGTAAGTCCACCGAGTTCGTCGACAACTTCGACTTCGGCCTTCTTGTTCTCGATTCGCTTGACGGCATCGGCCACATTCTCCTCGAGATTGCGATTGTGAAATTGCTTGTGCGACAACCAGCCTGCGATGTACGTTGCGACCAAGAGCATCAGCAATAGGACTGATCTAAGGCTAAAGCGAAACCAACTTGATCGATTCGCTTTGACGTTATTTTCTGGATTTGACATTGGGCTGTATGTCTAGCGAAAGTAAGCTGCAAACCGGCCTATGTTTTTCTCTCTGCGGTCTTCTTTTCTCTTGCGGTGCTGACAATTCAGAAATTGTTTGCTCGACGTTCATGGTAAATCCCCCTAGTGCTTCAACACAATTTAACTTTGGGGTTAACCAAAATGACGTCATGCAGTGACGCCGGATCAGTGAGCCGTCGGCACTAGCCGCGGGTGAACGGAGTCGCTGTGGTTCATGACTAGTAGTTGATCTAGTTCCAATTCTCTTGATCTATATTGCCAGGCATTGGATAGGCCTTCATTGGTCTAAGTCATCCGCTTCGTTAACCCGCGGCTAACGCCGTCGGCTCACAACCATCGTCGCCGAACGTCGCAGACGCGAATCTCTGGTAATAGTTCAGCAACGTACTTTATAACAGTCCAGCCTCATTCGCCTCGCTCTCCCGTTGCTTGTCCTCCTGCTCCCTTTCGACTACCCTAAGGTTACTGTTTTATTGTCGCACGATTGTCCCAATCGTAGCTGCGACAATTAAACTCGCCGGTTTTACTCCAACACATGCTGGAAAGGCTTCGGTACTCCACGCCAGGCGGATTCATAGGTGCTGGTAAGTGGGACGTTGACGTACCAAGCCGGATCAAGAAAGACCGGCATGTCAGGCATCGAATGACCAACGGCAACAGGTTCAATAAACGCTTCGTTCAGTTGATCGATGCGATACGATACCAACGTCAATCGTCGATCAACTGGCAGCTCAAATGGGTCATCCCACAGGAGAGCATGTATTCCCTCTGGGTTGGATGAGCTGGTTGGAAAAAGGTCGACAATCAACAGGTGAATCCCGGCATTCATTACTTCGAGACTTTTCGAGACAAACTCATTCATTGCCTTCGAACCATCCTTATTTCCAGGTGAGACAATCTCGATCATGGCTACGATGCGACTGGTGGGTTCTTGACGAATAGCAATCGTTTGTCGCTTTTCACG
>JANODD010000004.1:0-5035 GCA_031412515.1 Planctomycetia bacterium
CGGCAAGCTGGAAGCTGGGCTGTCGGAAAGTCGTGAACAAACGCAGTAGCGGAAGCCGTCAAGGCTTTCGGGAGTTGATATTGCGGGCCAAAGTTGCATGCACGAAATGCTTGACGCATTCCGCTACCGACTTTTCGCCATGCCAGCTGGAAGCATACGGCGGATCGTTCTGTTTCTCACTAAGAAACGGTACAAACAGCAAAGTGGCCGAAGGTTTGAGCGGACCTTGTGCTGGTCTTTAGCTGAGGCCGCAACATCGCGATAGCTGAGCGTCAGCCAGTTGCGACTCGGCGAAGCGTTCTTTGCTAACAACATAAGCCCTCGTCACCATTCAGTGCCAACCGCCTAGGTAGTGAGAAACCGAACAATCCGCAGAGTAAATCTGCGGGATTCGCACCGGTCACCCCTGATGAAGCGTTCGAACGAATCATTGCCGAAGCTGACAAAGTGCGCGACAAGCACTGTTTGATAGACTCAGAGCGAGAGTTGCGATATGCGATGAGTAGAGCTATAAAAAACTTCAATCAAAACTTGGAGCTGTCGAATGGAGTCGTGAGTTTTATCACTGCAGGCGATGATATAGCCGAAATGAGATGACTGGGCCCCGTGCGTCAAATGGGTTGGTTGGGAGTGGTTTTACGCAGAGCGGCGTTGGAAGAGTTTTGATTGAGGAGCAGGCTTAAAGGTTGATTCGCCAGCGCTGGCAGCGTCGGCCACGGCAGCAGCCACGCAAAGCTCCGCAGCGAGAGGTTCGGCAACGCTGAGGGCGATGATGGCTACGCCCTGTCTATTAGCGTAGGCTATCGTTTGTTCGCGGTCGACTAAGATCGTTTGATGAGCTTCGATGGCGATGGTGCGGCCGCCGGCTCGGATCAGGTTTTCAATGGTCCGCAAGCCAATTGTGGGGACGTCGAAACGCATGTCTTGCTTGGGTTTCGCAACTTTTATAAGGCTAAATCCGCCGCGTGGACACAACGCGCCGGTACGTGTGATAAGGGCATCAGTTCCTTCGACGGCTTCTACGCCGAGCACCGTTTGATCGCGGACAGTAATGCTTTGGCCAACATCCAGTCCGCCCATCTGCCGAGCTATCTGCCAGCCGAATTCAATGTCGAGCATCTCGCGGCGATTGGGTGTGCGACGCGTTAGACAACCGTCGTGCACCATCAACTGCGGGGCGAGATCGGTGGCTGGGACGACTTGGATGTTGCGTTTCGTAAAGGCTTCGGCCACTGCGCTAAGGATGGTGTCATCGCGAGTGTCACTGGTGCGTGTAACAAAACTGCGATAAAGCGTTCTCAGACAAGTGAGGTCTGGAAAATGTTCGATCCATCCGAGACCATGGAATAGAATCTTGTCTTTAAAGAGTTTTCCGGCCAACGTAATTTGCTGGACGTTGTGGCGCTGAAAGAATTGGATCTGCCCGCCAAGTTTTGCGACTCCGAACCACTTTATTTCTTCAGCGAATTCGGCAAGTCTTGGGTCGGCGTGGCCTTTGATTGCGGCGATATAGACTTCGTATCCTTGTTGGCGACAGTGTTCGGCGACTTCCATCGGAAAGCTGCCCCAGCCGGCGACGATGCCAACCTTAGGGTTGCCAGAGGTTGAGCTTATTGCTAAGTTAGTTGCCAAGTTAATTTTCACGGCAGGCATCCGTTAAGCGGCTTTGCGAGCTTCGTTCGAATCGGTGCTTTGATTGAAGGTAGTTGATTCAGCGTCGGCGAGCTCAGTGAGAGCGGCTACTTGTAGTTGCAGTTCGCGAAGTTGTCGGCGCATCTCGGGCAAACGTGTCGTCGCGACAATCTGAAGCATCGTTTGTTTGTGCCGCATCGCGGGACTACCTAACATGACTTCTCCAGCTTCGATGTCTTGCATCACGCCGCTTTGAGCGCCGATGGTGACTTTGTCAGCGATGTTCAAATGGTCTTTAATACCAACTTGACCCGCCATCACGACGTAGTCGCCTGTTGTACACGAGCCCGCGATGCCGACTTGAGCGCACAGTAGATTATGTTTACCAATATGACAGTTGTGACCAATCTGAACTTGATTATCGATCTTGGTGCCTTCACCGATGCGAGTCGCGCCAAACGTGCCGCGATCGACAGTCGTGCCCGCACCGATTTCGACGTCGGATTCAATTTGCACCCAACCGAGCTGAGCGGTGCGTTCGTGACGGCCTGCAACCATGCGATAGCCAAACCCAAATGCACCTAATGTTGCACCCGAGTGAATCAATACACGATCTTTAAGGATGGTTGCCGGATAGAGTGTAACATTGGGATAGAGCGTGCAGTCATCGCCGACCTGGCAGCCGGCCATAATGTTTACGCCACTGTAGATCGTACAACGCTGGCCAATGACGACGTTTTCAGCGATACAAGCTCCTGGCTGGATTACTGTTCCCACGCCGATGTGAGCTGACGGGTCGACGTGGGCGGCTGGATGGATGCCTGAGAACTGGGAGGCAACCTGCGGGCGGAGTTTGTTAATGATGGTTTCGAAGGCCAAGTGGGGCTTATCGACGACCAGCAGCGATTTCGATCCAACTGGGAAATTTTGCGGCACAACGGCAGCCAGGGCCGGTGAAGCCGCGAGTTTGTCTGCGTATTTTGCATTGTCGGCGAGGGTGATGCAGTTGGGTAACGCGTCTTGTAGTGGCAGCGCGTCGTGAATCCATAGCGATTCGTTGCCGACAACTCGGCCACCGACCCACTTGGCGATTTCATTCAGTGTGATTGCTGCCATTTCCGCTTCCTTGCAAGGCACTCGCAACTAAATCGGTCCTTCGTTTAGTTGCCTTATCTCCTCAGTCTATCCAGCCTGCCGCGCATTGCGAATCGGCACCAGCGGACTTTGAGCAGTGGATATGGATAACATCATTTGCTCGATAGAACAACATGAATCCGGTTTCTAAGGAGCACTCGCCCGTTCCATGAGGATTGTAATACCGAGTGCTAGCATACTGCTGCTATTCAAAATGAAATGGACGACGAGCGAAGGCCAGATCGAATGGGTCGCGCGGTAGAGGAGGCCGAGGATGATTCCGAGCACGATGAGTGGAATGAAGCTAAGACCGTAGCTGAGATGCGCTAGGCCGAAGAGCGTCCCGGTTACGAACGAAGGCCAGATCGGTGGAACGTATGGAGCGGCTTCACTGGCGGCTTCACGGGCGGCTTCAGTTGGTTCCAAATTGGTGACAGTCACGTTGAGCGGGGCGTATGGGTTTTCTTGATTGGGTGCGGCAATGATGTCGGAAGATGTGGCGACGAAGGCGAGCTGCGATTCTTCACGCTGGCCAAGAAAGATTGACTTAATGGAGCCGAATGGGGCCGACTGAAGCCAGCCTTGAATCAGGACTCGGAAGACGAACTCTTCGACTAGCGGAGCAATAAGAACTGCACTGGTTACGGCGAGCAGATAAGCGGGAAGCGAACCCTCGCGTTTCAACTCTTCGAGCAACGGGTGCGAGTATTTGTTATCAAAGCCGATACTTACCGCGGCCATCAATGCATAGACAAACGGAATCGAGGCGAGAGCAGCGATGACTCCAATGGCGATGTGTTTCCACCAGCGAACGAAGCTGAAACCGAGCTGAGCGATTGAGGCTCGGTGGCGGACAGAGATCCAAGCGCAGGTCGTTAACATCGCGGCAACGTTTCCGAGGCCCGATAGCGTCGCTAGTGCAAGTGACAAGGAATGCTCGGCCCCCTCTGGGCGTGTGAGGCCAAGGCTATGACCAAGGAAGAGACTTTGAAATTGCCAGAAGACGACGAATACAACAGCCGCAACAATATCCACAAAACCCCAGACTCGCGGTTTCCATGTTTCGGGCGTGAGCAGCGGCTTGCCTTGCACTGTGCGGATAATTAAGAACACCCAGCTGGAAAGGGCTCCGACGACGAATGCGATAAAGATCAACGTGAATGCCACTAACGCGATCGCGACAAGCGGATTTTGCTCGAGGTATTCGGGCGAGATGTTTATGGTTGGGTTTTGATCCATCGAGGTGCGTGTCCAACTTTGCTGGGTATAACTGGGTTCGTGATTTTGGGTAGCTGGTTTCATGAGAAACCGGATGCGCTGCGATCGTAGGATGGGGCTCCTGTCCCGTCCATCGCATGCCCCTCGTCTTTTGCTTCCACCTCGGGACTTATTTGTATTCGTCCGGTTTCTTACGAAACCAGCTACACAGTCTGATTGCGGCTGATCTTGATGGCTTGCAAAACGTAATCGGCTCCGGAAGCAATCGTGATCGCAGTCGCAGACCAGAGTAGTACTATAGCAGTTGGTCTAAGCCATGCTGCTTCACTAGGGTAGTGCAGGAGCAAGAGGCATGCCACGACTGCGGCACATTGGACGAGCATTTTGACTTTGCCAAGCCATCGAGCTGAGAAGTCGCCGCCCTTGCCTTCAACCATGGCGCGTATGCTGGTCACCAAGAACTCACGACCGATGATAACGGTGACCATCCAAGCCGCGACTTGGCTGCCGGGAACTCCGACGAGGGCAATGAGAGCTGCTGTAATGATGATCTTGTCGACGAACGGATCGAGGATGCGACCTAGCTTGGTGACTTGATTGAATTTGCGGGCCCACCAGCCATCAAGAAAATCGGTGCTGGCCGCGATAATAAATGTGATCATCGCAGCCATGAAGAAACCGGTTTCGATCAGTGCCCCTACTGCGATTGCCAGCACCAGCCGGATCATCGACAGGGTGTTGGGAACGTTAAATACTTTGGAAGTGGCCGGCGGCGAGTCCATCTGCAGTGGCTTTCTGATCTTAAGTAGCCTAGGCTTCTAGCCTGGGGAAAACGTTGTGTAGGCTGCTCGTGCTAAGTTTAGACTAGTGTCTGTCCGGAAATTGGGTTGGAGCGGAATTTGTGGCTAAAAATTGGTTGAAACTGGGTCGAAGTTTTTCGACGCAGGGACAGCGTAACGCGATTCTGTGGTGTAGACAAGCGTTTTTTCGCGATACGCGCAGACCGTCGGCGTCGTATGCACTAAATCTGTTGGTTTGCAGTTCGATATCG
>JANODD010000005.1:0-20726 GCA_031412515.1 Planctomycetia bacterium
TTAAGGATTCGTTCTTGGTTGGCTGTCAACCACGCCCTTCGCAAAGCCCTCAGAGCGTGTCACCCCATTCACAGCATCTTTTGATTCTAAAGACGTGTTTTTATGCGTTACACCGAACTTCATTGCAAAACGAACTTTTCGTTTCTCGAAGGAGCTTCGCACGCTGATGAACTGTTTGAACGCGCCAAGGAATTGGATTACTCAGCCCTCGCAATTACCGATCGCAATACGCTCGCGGGGATTGTGCGGGGGCACGCAGCAGCCAGAGAGTTTCAACTGCCGCTGATTGTCGGTGCCGAGCTACATCCAGTCGATGGTCCGCCACTTGTGGTTTGGCCGAGCGATCGGCTGGCTTACGGGCGGCTCTGTCGACTACTTTCAAAAGGTCGATTGCGGCGCGAGAAAGGGGCTTGCGAGATCCGATGGCAAGACATTGCAGAGCTTAGCGACGGCCTGTTGGCTGGGTTGCTGCTGCGACAACCGGTAGTCGACGAGTTGCCGCCCGCAGATATGCAGCACTTCGCAGATGATGAAGCCTTTCCATGGGAACAAGACGACGGTGTGCCGCAAGACTCAGGTGTCGCGACTGATAAGCAGAAAGCACCGGATACAACGCGTGCATTGTATGGCAGAGAGACCATCGCCATGACAGAGCATGGCGGAACGCTGGCGCACGAGCCACTGGATCGCAAAGCCATGGCAATTCCCACTGCGGAGTTTGATACACGCGATGACCAGGGTTGGTTGGACTGGTTGCACGTGTTTCGCGATGTTTTCGGTGATCGCGGTTATGTGTTGGCGGAGTTGCATCGCGGCGTCGATGATCGTGCTAAATTGGCTCGCTTAAGTCATTTAAGCAAGCAATCGAAAGTGTCGTTGGTAGCCAGCGGCGATGTGTACTATCACATCACCGAACGCGCGCTGTTGCATGATTGTCTGCTGGCAACGCGATTCAATTCCACTATCGATCAAGTGCGTTCGCAGCGGCTAAGTAATTCGCAACATCACTTGCGGTCATTAGAAACCATTCAGCGAGTCTACGCCGCCGAGCCAGCCGCGATTGAGCGAACAAACGAGATCGCGGCGCGATGCAAGTTCGGACTCGATGAGTTGCGTTACGACTATCCAGTTGAGTTAGCTCCTGATGGTCAAACACCTATTGAGTTCCTAAAGCGTGAAACGTGGAGAGGGGCCAAGCAGCGTTATCCAAACGGGGTGCCGCAAAAAGTCATCGACATGCTGCGGCATGAGATGACGCTGATCGAAGAACTGAAATACGAAGCCTACTTTTTGACCGTGTGGGACTTGGTGCGCTATGCGCGGCAGCGCGGCATCTTGTGTCAGGGTCGTGGATCGGCAGCCAACAGCTCGGTCTGTTTTTGCTTAGGCGTAACGTCCGTCGACCCAAGCCAAACGGATATGCTCTTTGAACGTTTTATCAGCCGTGAACGTGGCGAAGCCCCAGATATCGATGTGGATTTTGAACATCAGCGCCGCGAAGAGGTGCTGCAATACATCTACGAAAAATATGGACGGCATCGGGCGGGCATGACGGCAACGGTCATCCGCTATCGTACCAAGTCAGCTATTCGAGACTGTGGTAGAGCACTCGGCATTTCGCTGGATCGCATTGATGCCGTCAGCAAAATGGTCGACTCGCGGTTGCCTGAAGGGACGCTTACCCATCGCTGCCAAGAATCAGGTATCGATCCGGAATCCGATATTGGCAAGCGATTCCTCTATCTTGTGCAGAATTTGCTCGGCTTTCCGCGACATCTGTCGCAGCATGTCGGCGGAATGGTGATCACGCAAGGCTGGTTATGCGAGCTGTGTCCAATCGAAAATGCGTCGATGGACGGGCGAACAGTGATCCAGTGGGACAAGAACGACTTGGACGAGCTGGGGATTTTAAAAGTCGATTGCCTGTCGCTGGGAATGTTAAGCGCGATTCATCGAGCGTTTGACATGGTGTTCAGGCACTATCGGCGCAAGTTGACTTTGGCAACCGTCCCACAAGCCGACACGGATGTGTATGACATGATCTGCCGCGCCGATACAGTCGGTGTGTTTCAGATTGAAAGCCGTGCGCAGATGAGCATGCTTCCTCGGCTCAAGCCTCGGTGCTTTTACGATTTAGTCATTGAAGTTGCAATCGTCCGCCCTGGACCGATTCAAGGCCAGATGGTTCATCCGTATTTGAAGGCTCGCAAGAGCGGCATTCAACCTGAGTATCCAACACAAGAGATTCGCGATGTGCTGGCCAAGACGATGGGCGTGCCGATTTTTCAAGAACAAGCGATGAAGCTGGCTGTGGTTGCGGCTGGTTTCACTCCAGGTGAAGCAGACCAACTGCGTCGCGCGATGGCGGCGTTTAAACGACCGGGTGTGATCGACAAGTTCCAAAAAAAGCTGATCGACGGTATGCTCGAGCGCGGCTTGACGGGCGAGTTTGCCGAGCGCGTTTTTTCGCAGATTCGCGGCTTTGGTGAGTATGGTTTTCCGGAATCGCACGCGGCCAGCTTCGCATTGTTGGTCTATGTTTCTTGTTGGCTCAAGCATCACTATCCAGCGGTCTTTTGCGCATCAGTGATCAATAGTCAACCGATGGGCTTTTACGCACCGGCTCAGTTGGTCACCGATGCGAAGGAGCACGGAGTACAGATCGCTGGAGTAGATGTGAATCGCAGCGATTGGGATTGCACGCTCGAGCCAATATCAGGCACTGCTCCACTCAAGCCGCTTGAGCGACCTGAGTTGCAGTTGCGTTTGGGACTGCGGATGATTCGTGGCTTGCAAGAAGCGATTGGGCAAACCGTCGTTGCGGCACGAGGAGCAGCAGGAGCGTTTGTTGACTTGGCGGACTTCACTCGGCGAACGCGACTAGGTCAAGCTGCAGTTACGCGACTGGCGGACGCTGGGGCTCTGGGTTCGCTAGCTGGCGATCGTCGAGCTGCTTTTTGGCAATCGCTCGCGCAGGATCGAACGGTCAAAGACATGTCGCTGTTTGAGGCGACCGGCGCGGACAACGACGATCCGCTGCCCGTGACTCTGCAACCGATGCAGCCGATCGAAGAGGTTTACGCCGATTACGAGACAACTGGATTGTCGCTGAGGGCTCATCCGGTCTCGTTTGTCCGCGATCAACTCAATCGCCTGCGCGTGACGACGGCGGTGGAGCTCAAACAAATGGCCGACGGTCGATTCGTGCGCGTGGCTGGGTTGGTATTACTGCGTCAGCGGCCAAGTACGGCAAAGGGAATCACCTTTGTGACGCTCGAAGATGAGACTGGATCGATGAATTTGGTGCTGAAACCAGAGATTTGGGAGAAGTTTTACAAGACGGCCCGCCGCAGCAATGCTTGGTTGGTGAACGGAGTGCTGGAAAATCGCGAGGGAATTGTGCATCTATTAGTTGGACGAATCGAAGATCTTTCGACGCAAGTCGGCGGCCTAGTCGTCAAAAGTCGAGATTTTCATTAAAACTTAGCGAATCTTCTGGTCGTCTCGGCCAAAAGAGACCAGAAGCGAATTGTAACCCGAGGGATTGCTCTCGTAGCTAGACTCGCGAGAGTCCGGATTCTCACGAATCCAGCTACCGAAGTACTGGCCAACATTTAAAGCGACCGAATGAGCTCAATTACATACAAGGATAGCGGAGTTGATCTTGAGTTGTACGAGCAAGCCATGCAACGTTTGCCGCGGCTCATGCATCGCACGTTCAGCCCTCGGGTGGTCCGCAACGATGGCGGTTTCGCGGGTTTGTTTCAGCTCGATTTTGCCGGTCCACTGTTCGCGCGCAAGTACGATCAACCGGTGTTAGTCTCAGGGACAGATGGTGTCGGCACGAAACTGAAAGTTGCCCAAAAGCTTGAACGCCACAACACGGTCGGTATCGATCTGGTGGCGATGTGCGTCAATGATGTGCTGTGCTGCGGAGCCGAGCCCTTGTTCTTTTTAGATTACGTGGCAATGAGTCACGATAACCCGCCGCTGCTCGAGCAGATCGTCGATGGGATCAGTCAAGGCTGTGTGCAAGCCGACTGTGCACTGCTTGGTGGCGAGACCGCCATCATGCCGGACCTCTATCAGCGCGGTGATTACGACTTGGCAGGGTTTTGCGTTGGCGTCGTCGAGAAGAAACATCTGATCAGTGGCAAGCAGATTGCGCCCGACGATGTGATCATCGGTGTGCAGTCATCCGGCTTTCATTCGAACGGTTTTAGTTTGGTTCGCAAAGCCGTGTTCGAACATGCGGGCTTGGCAGTGAACGATCACATCGACGAGTTAGGCACAACCGTGGGTGACGCGTTAATGTGTCCGACATTGATCTATACGCGACTGCTCAGAAAAATTCTTGGTCATTACACCAAGAAGAATGTCGTTCACGGTATTGGTCACATTACCGGTGGCGGGTTGCTTGAGAATACAGAACGCATTTTGCCGCCTGGTGTGGATCTTGTTTTTGATCGCAATTCCTGGGAAGTACCACCAGTGTTCACATGGCTGCAAAAACTCGGCCAGATTCCGGCAGATGAGATGACCCATGTGTTCAACATGGGGATCGGAATGGCGCTGATTGTTAGTCCGTTCTACGCGAACACCGTAACCGAAATCGTTAATTCATTCGGGCTGAAGTCTTGGGTGATCGGAAAAGCGGTTGCGGGGTCGGGTAAGAGTCGGTGGAAGTAAACTGAGTTTTATTAGTTCCAACATCAGTGAGCCGTCGGCGTTAGCCGCGGGTAAACGGAGTAAACCGCTCACAAAATCTAGCGACTACCAAATGCCCAATGACATCCGGCGAGCGGATTGCCAGTGGATGAAATATTCATCATGCCACGACAACTACTTCGTTCACCCGCGGCTAACGCCGTCGGCTCACTAAAGCAACGTAGCTCCGACGGCTCACATCGATGTACATTAGTTCAAATCATCTACGGCAGCAAATACAAATCCGCTTCGACGGGTTTACGCAGTTGATCGATCAGACTGAACCGCATCGACTCAGGCAACAGAGGGCGGAATCTTGCAATCGCTTCTCTTGGCTTGAACAATCGCAGCAATGTCTCCAGTTCGTCCATGATTCGTGACAACTCTTCCGACGCGACCTCATCTTTGCTAATGTAAAAATCGCTGAAGCGGTTGAACAAGAAAGTGCTGAGGCTTCCATCGTGAACGGCGACAACTTCACCGCTTTCGTCAATGTACTCCGTGCCTTTGCGAGATTGCTCGACGAGGAATCGCTCAATCGCATCCTGCCAATCACCTTGAATGACCTCAATCTCTGCTTTGGAAACCGACTGTTGATCTTGCTCCAAGGCCAGCCGAATCTCTTCCGCAGTTAAGCCGCCTCGCTCAATTCGCATATCCATTTCAGCCGCATGAGCCGATTCAAAGAACTCTTCAATATTCGCACAGTCAACTTTCAATGCGCTATTTTCTTCCGCCAATTCTCGGGCTCGCGTTAGCATCGTTGGCAAGATATGGACACCATCCTGAAAATCTTCGACTGAGGCTGGCAACTTCTGCCATGCGTCAAAGTGTTCACCAATAGCCCCACCGGGAAGCGGCACGGTTGAATTCGGTGGATTGCTCACTCCGCCACGCTGATTATTTCCAAGATCAAAACAAAACTCGACGTAGGCTGTATCCTCGGCATTATCCTGGCGTATCGTCGCAACCAATCGGCGATCGTCGCTTAAAAACACCTTAAGTCTTGATTCGGGAAGTTCCTCTATCAAAAAGTCGTCCACCAACTTGAATCCCTGACTTTGGATCCACTTAGCGCCTTCCTCCACGCCGCCTTCGTCCATCCAAATTACTGGTGAAGCCCGTTGCAAGTGAATGCGCATCGGGGGTATATCCAACTCGGAATTCGATCCGACTTCAATCGAACGAAAGTAGTGGGCGTCGATGGCAGCATCACCCTGCATCGCTTCAAAATCGCGCAGTGATTGGCGGACTCGTAATGTGATTTTTCGTGCCACAAGCAAGTACAGCACCATGATGGCCGCGATGCCAAGCACAACGATCGCACCAATTGTTGTTAGAATTGCTAGGATGATCTTCAACAGCAACGTAACACCTAACTCTTTTTCGTTGGGCAAGGGGTCTGGAGTGTACGACTTAATAGGGCAAGATTTAGTGTACCCTGTTTGCTCGGACTGTGCTGTTTGACTTGATGTAGTTCTGAAACCAAGAGGGCTGAAAAGATGCGCTGGATAGCGAATATTCATTGCTTAGTTTTATGTGCGGCTGTCGGCTGCTTTGTCGCTGCAGATACCGTCGTTGCACAAGACAGTATCCCAGACGCGGTCGACAAAGACTATTCGGCTGAATTGCCTCGCATCCCGCCTAAATCGCCCGACGAAGAACTTCAGAGCTTTGAGACCATCCCAGGTTACACCGTCGAACTCGTCGCGTCGGAACCCCTAGTCGCTGACCCGATTGCCTTTGCCTTTGACACTCGCGGTCAACTGTTCGTCGTCGAAATGAAAGACTATAGCGAACAAGATACCGAATGCCTGGGCAGTATTGCATTGCTGCGCGACGTAGATGGCGACGGAAAGATGGATAAGCGAACAACGTTTGTCGAGGGCCTATCATGGCCAACGGCGATCTGGCCATGGCGCGATGGCGTATTAGTCGCTGAACCGCCCCGCATCACTTGGTTCCGCGACACGGATAAAGATGGCAAGAGCGACAAGGCCGAAGTTTGGTTCGAAGGCTTTCAACGCACCAATGTTCAAGGACTTGTCAACAGTCTCCGCTGGGGCGTTGACGGATACATCCACGGTGCCACAAGCAGTTCCGGCGCTGACATCATTCAAAACAAAGTTCAACTTCGTGGCCGAGACTTTGCGATTGATCCACTAAAGCAGTCGCTTGCTCCCGAAAGTGGCGGCGGCCAGCACGGCATGTACTTCAATCGTTGGGGCGATAAATTCGTTACGAGCAACAGCGATCACCTCCAACAAATTATCAACCTTGATCAATGGCTTAGCGAACATCCAACTAGCGTCGCGATTCCAAGTCTGCGCCGCAGTATCGCTGAAGACGGCCCCCAAGCCGAAGTCTTTCGCGCGAGCCCTGTTGAACCTTGGCGGATCGTCCGCACACGATTGCGAATGAGCGGCGTAGCGCCCGGCGTCGTTGAAGGCGGAGGACGCGCGGCAGGCTATTTTACGGGCGCGACCGCAACACTCATCATGGATCAAGAAGCCGGTTTTGGCATTCCAGGCTTCGACACCGCTATCGTTTGCGACGTTGGCAGCAATCTGGTTCATCGCAAACAACTTCGACCCAAAGGTTTGTTTTACACAGCCAATCGTATCGACCCACAAACCGAGTTGTTGCGTTCGAGCGACATTTGGTTTCGACCTGTTCAGCTTGGCGATGGTCCCGACGGTGCCGTCTACATCGCGGACATGTATCGCGAAGTCATCGAGCATCCCAAGAGCCTTCCGCCGATGATCAAAAAACACCTTGACCTTACCAGCGGTCGCGATCGCGGACGCATCTGGCGACTAAAACCCAATGATCTTTCCAAACGAATGGTGGCTCCGAAAAAGTGGATCGTTGACTGCACGAATCAAGAACTCGTCGCGCGACTAGCCAGCCCCATCGCTTGGCAGCGACGTTCGGCCAGTCAAGAACTGGTCGAACGCAATGCGCAGGACGCAGCTTCGGAACTTAAACTTGCCGCTGAGTCGAAAAATGCAGAAGCGAGCATCCTGGCTTTGCACTGCCTCAGTCGGCTTGGCCAACTCGATCAAGCAACGCTGCGCAAGTCACTGACCAGCACCGAGCCTCACGTTCAAGCTCACGCGATCGAACTGCTCCGGCAAAATGGACTTGCGAAAGACCTCCTTCCGGAATTGACCAAAGCCTCGTCAAACGCCGAAGGATCCGTTCAGTTGCAAGTTGCCCTAACAGCCGCCTTCCTGCCGGCTGCGGAACGGATCGATTTATTGAAGCGGTTGATCGTGACCGAAGACCCGCTTGTCCGCGCGATCGTTGCAACCGCCGCAGGTGATGAAGCACCACAGCTAATTGCCGATCAAAGTATGACACCGCAAAGCCTGCGATTATGGCTTGAACTTATGATGCCGGCATGGACAAAAAAATCAGAGTCCCAATCAAAAAAAATTGGTAACTCCCTTTCAACCGGGTTGGCGAATGAAAGCGTCCGCTCTAGTTGGCTGGCTGGTCTGCGTGCGCTCCCATCCGCGACCGACGCCTCGCGATTATTGAAGCTTGCGGAGCCTAAAGTCACCGAAGCAACAATGGCCTTTATTGAAAAAGAAGTCGCTCATGTTCTGGATGATCCCAACGTACCAGCCGATGCACTCGCATGGGTCGGATTGTTGCCTACCTCGCATCAGCAATCGATTGCCACCGATGTCCTTGTGCCTTCGAACTCAGAGGCACATCAGCTCCCCGTGATCGACTCGCTTCTGTGGTCTGATCCCAAAGCGGCCAGTGAACTGCTCATCGATCGCTTCCAGAACTTGACGCCTGATTTGCAGCGAGCAGTACTTGGCGGTTTGATGCGCTATCCTTCGACATTGTCAGCCCTTGCCGGCGCCATCAAAGCGAAAAAGGTTCTCTCCGCGCAAGTACCGCCGGACACGCGTGTGCGCTTGCTAGCTACGAACGACAAAGCACTCGGCAAACAATTCGCTGAACTGCTCACCTCAGTTTCTGCCGATCGAGCTGCAATCATCGAACAATATGCGCCGGCCATCTCGGGCGGTGATACTGAAGCGGGCAAGTTAGTTTTTAATCGAGTGTGCGCCCAATGCCATCGCCTTAACGACATAGGGAACGACGTCGGACCACCACTCAAACAACTGGCCGATAAGAGCCCTCAACAGTTGCTAGAAACCATCCTTGATCCGAACCGAGAAGTCGATCCAAAGTACGCCAGCTACTCAGTGCTGCTGCAAGACGGTCGCGTCTTCGCGGGTATCATCGCCGAAGAAGCAGCCTCACAGATTGTTATCGCGGAGGCCGGTGGCAAGAAGCACACGATCGCTCGAAGTGATATTGATCAACTTCGCAGCACCGGCGTCTCACTCATGCCCACTGGACTAGAACAGCAGATTACACCCGAGCAGATGAATCAACTGATCAGTTTTTTGAAAAAACGGTAGCCATAGTTCTTAGTTTCAAGTCAAACAAGCGTGTTCCTTAGGGCTAAATTCTAGGGAGCATGGCAAGCAGGGATGCATACCTCACTTGGCAACGCTGTGAAGCATTTGGGCAAGGGAAGGTAGCTGGTTTCGTGAGAACCCGGGACGCACCGGTGACCTTCCTACCGCATCCGGTTTCTCACGAAACCAGCTACCTGATTGTATATCCCTTGGCTGATCGCATATCCCTTGCAACTGCTAGAGGCATACCCCACTTAGATCGTTTCGAACAAACCGGGAATCTGCCCTTCACTGTCGGCAAACCTGTCAAGCTTCACACCGACTTTATCCAGCAGCGTTAAGTGCAGATTGGCAAGCGGTGTGGATTGCTCGAGCCGAATGTGTCGACCGCCCTGCATGTTGCCCGCCGCACCGCCAGCGACTAGGATCGGCAAGTTCTTATGGTCATGCAAATTGGGATTGCCCATACCGCTGCCATAGAGATACAGCGAATGATCGAGCAACGTCCCGCCGGCTTCAGGAGTTGCTTGTAGCTTCATCAAGAAATCCGCAAACAGCGAAACGTGAAAGCGATTGATCTTGGCGACTTTTGCAACTTTTTCTGGATCGTTGCCGTGATGTGTCAAAGGATGATGAGGATCTGATACGCCGATCTCGGGATAAGTTCGATTGCTGGTCTCGCGGGCCAATTGAAAAGTAATGACGCGCGTGATGTCGCCTTGCAATGCCAACACTTGCAAATCAAACATCAACTTGGCGTGTTCAGCATAAGCGGCAGGCACGCCAATGGGCCGGTCAAGGTCGGGAAGCGGATTCTCTGCAACGCTCGCTTCAGCTTGTTGAATGCGTCGTTCCACTTCGCGAATCGTCTGCAAATACTCATCGACTCGGTTGCGATCCTGCGCACCGAGCTGCTTGCCCAATCGTGTGATCTCCGACGTTACCGAATCGAGCAAGCTCGCCCGCTTTTCAAGCGCCTTGCGACGCTCTGCCATACTGCCTCCGTCACCGAAGAGGTTCTCAAACACAATTCGCGGATGAGCTTCTGAGGGGAGCGGTGTGGTGGGAGAAGACCATGATAGATTATTTTGATAAACACAAGCGTATCCGTTGTCGCACTGGCCAACGGTCGATAGCAGGTCCATCGATAGCTCAAGCGAAGGCAACTGAGTTTCCTGGCCGATCTGCTGGGCAGCGATCTGGTCCGCGGTGGTCCCCAAGTAATAGTCCGTACTCTCAGTCAACTTAGCACGGGCAGCACTTAAGAAAGCAGCATTAGAAGTCGCGTGCGTTCCTGGATAAGCGTTTTGCAATTCCAAGTTACTGATCGCGGTCACATGCGACCGGATCGGCGCAAGCGGCTCCAAAGTGGGTGACAGTTTATCAAGCGTTTCACCTTCCGGAGTCCAACGCGTTACATCTCCGCCCATCGGTATGTACACAAACCCAAGCCTTCGCAGCTTTGCAGGATTCGCCGGCGTAGCTGCCACTGCCGTCATCGCGGGGATCATCGCGTCGAGTAGCGGGAGCGAAAGAACTGTCCCCATGCCGCGCAAAAATGTCCGTCGCGGTAGAGCTCGTTTCATCACGATCATTCTGAATTCCTCATCAAGAACGGTGTGCTTTTCGTGACCCCAACAATCAACGCCGAAAATCGATACTCGTCTGCTCCAGCATCGTTGGTCGCCAAGTGCGCCCGAGCTTCCTCTACAATTTTCCGAATTGCCGGCGCATCATCATGCGTCAAACTGCGTCCGATCGCAAACATCAATAATCTCTCACTCAGTGTACTTGCAAACAAGTCCGGACGTTTGACCAGCGCTTGCTCAAGCTCATCAACACCTGCAAATTCAACTCCACCCAGCATTTGCCCGCTTGCATCAATGGGCTGGCCAAGGTCGGTATCGCGCCATCGTCCCACAGCATCGTAATTCTCAAGTGAAAACCCAATTGGGTCCATCAAATTATGGCAACTAGCACATGCAGCTTGGGCTCGATGTTCGGCCAAACGCTCCTTGATCGGCAGCGAAGCTGAAACCGTGTTGTCTTTGAGGGCTGGGACATCCGGCGGCGGCGGTGCAGGCGGAGCCCCAATAATGTTCTTTAAAATCCAATGACCTCGAATCACCGGTGAAGTCCGAGTCGCATAAGAAGTCACCGTTAAAATGCTCCCATGCCGCAACAACCCACCACGATGGCTCGCCGGATCCAATTGCACTCGGCGAAACCGCGAACCATAGATATGCGGTATATCATAGTGCTTGGCCAATCGCTCGTTGAGGAAAGTGTAATCCGCGTCCAGCAACTCCGTAACGCTACGATCTTCACGAACAATACTTTCAACGAACAACTCTGTTTCTTGACGAAATGATTGCCGCAAGTTGTCATCAAAGTCAGGAAACTGACGAAGGTCCGGTGTGATCGAATTCAAGTTGCGGAGGTACAACCATTGCGACGCGAAATTGTCGATCAAGTTACTCGATCTTGGATCCGCCAGCATCCGGCGTGTTTGTGCTTCCAGCACGGTCGGTTCGTGCAAAATTCCGCGTTCGGCTAGCTCGAGAAGTTCATCATCGGGAAGACTACTCCACAGAAAGAACGACAACCGTGAAGCTAACTCAATGTCGCTAATTCGATAGGCAGTTTTGGAAAAAATCTGCGGTGGGTCGCGTTCGATTCGTAACAAGAAATTAGGATTGACTAACACAGAGCTCAATGCCGCTTCGATACCGGCCTCAAAGTTCCCGGTCTCGCGCGCCTCAGAGTAGAACTTCATCGGCTGAATGAGATCTTCTGGTTGAACAGGCCGTCGATAGGCGCGTCGGATCAACTGGGACAGGATCTGCTGTGCACAATGCAATTCATCGCCGGTGTTTTTCGGATGAGCGATCAGGATACGATTTCTACTTGGCGTATCTTTCTTCGGTGTAGCTATGTGTTCTTTAGCAAAAGGCCCGGCGATCGATATCTGATAAACGGCTGGCGACAGTCTTGGATGGCGATGCATATTGAAATGCGCCGCGTAGGGTTCGCGTTTGGTTTCGAGAATCGCCTTCGGCTTCTTGATAAAGGTCACACCGACTTGGTGCGGCCCAGCCGTTACCTGCATTCGCTTCACAAGGTGCGCATCGACAAGACTATGGTTACCATCCTTGGGTGGCTTTACTTCAAATTCTCCGACCAGCTCTCGGTCTAGAAGGATCTGCAGATCGTGACGCTCGCGAAGCCCTTCAACTTCTTCGTTGCGATCACGAGCCAATCGAATTTGAATTTCGTACTCGCCGCTTTGTGGGAACGTGTAGGGGATCAGTGCACCTCCACGCGTTCCAAATGGCAGACCTTCGACATGCTCCTCTTGAGTCTGGTCCGCTGGTAGGCGAATAGTGTCTCCGATCGGCGCGGGCAATGGATTGCCAATCGCCAAGCGGCTGATCTTTTGCGAAGCAGTGATGTAGCGATTTAACAAAGTGGGCGACAAATCCGTCACGGTCACATTATCAAACCCGCCGCTCGATTCATCGGCCGGTAGAAGATGCTCTACCTCAACATCCAGTGCCAACAAGTCGCGGATCGCGTTTCGATACTCAGTTCGATTCATGCGACGGAGCGAGGCAGTGCGTCCAGGCTGAGGATGCTCGGATGCGTGTCGATCGAGTGCTCCTGTAATCTGTTTTAGAGAATGTTCATAATCCGCTTCGCTCGGTCGTTCAGCGTCCTGCGGAGGCATTTGTCTGGCCGCAAGTTTTCGAACTACACGCTCCCAAGTGTCACTGTTGGAACTGGCGTCATCAAGGTTGACTGCAGGCAGAGCAATGCCGCTCGATGGTTTTTCGGATTGGTGACATTCGATACAGAAGTGATTTACGAATGTGGCAAGTGTTTTGTCTTGGGCGTTGCTATGGCTTGCAAGAATGCAAGTCCAGCAGATCGCTACAAAGATATAGTGCACGTGGATGAATTTTTTTCGCATATTTTGATCGCCCTTTCCCTC
Organism: Planctomycetia bacterium; assembly: GCA_031412515.1. Lineage (GTDB taxonomy): Bacteria > Planctomycetota > Planctomycetia > Pirellulales > Pirellulaceae > Aureliella. The sequence goes on from JANODD010000005.1 coordinate 13,144, forward strand.
TAGCATAGCAGCCGCCGTGGGGTATGCATCCTGCTTGCCGTAGGAGACTGTTGGCTTAGTAGCAATACACAATCGTTCTCAAAAGCTTGCCAAAGCGGATAACCGGTTTTTTGGAGCGCGGGCGTCCTCGCCCAATGTCACTCACTTTCTCGACTTTGCAAAATCGCAACACCTCAGTACGGTTGAACTAATCAGCCGGAACGCGTTAGCGTCCGGTTTTTATCCATTAACCGGACGCTAACGCGTTCCGGCCGATAGACTTTAACCTCGGCAAGCGAATACTATCCCTTATATTGAGTACAGCAATTCGAAAGTGAGTGACATTGGGCGTCCTCGCCCGCACGGGACTAGTTGACTTGCAAGTGCGTTCGACGATCTCACTTTGTAGACGGTGAACGTGATTATTTTCTATCGCCGCTAGTCAGCTAGCAGGTTCAGCGGGCGAGGACGCCCGCGCTCCGAAAAACCGGTCAACTATTTTCCATAATTTATTCGACACATGAGCAATTGCTACGAAGTCAACACACTCCGTAGATAACGGGTTAAGTTCAGGATCCTGCCGACGTTTTCAGAGATACCGCAAGTCTAAGTGATACCGCAAGCTGGAAGCATACGCCACATTGGGCACAACTTTTGCTTCGGTTTCCGGGCAAAACCTAAAAGGAAAATCATGGCAAACTGGAAGAATCACTTCACAAACGGCACGATTATTTGGTGGGTCGCGGTTTTTGTGGGCGCCGTTATCATCGCTTTGGTGTTGGTAAAACGCGTGTACGGATGAGCTCCAAAGCACGCTGGTGAGCGGAAAAGTGGGGTATGCATCCTGCTTGCTAGTTGAAAAAGCAAAAATCGCAAGCTGGAAGCATACGCCACTATTTCCTCCGGCTTTGGTCGAAACTGGCCAAAACGTTGGGCGAAATCAACTCGCTGCGACCGCCTTGATTCTGTGAGTAATTGCTCCAGCTCGGACCCGATTTGAACTTGGGATAAGTCACATACAACCAATCCGCAGCTCGCGTCAAAGCGACGTACAACAATCGTCGCTCTTCTTCAAAACCATCGCGAGTTTCTGCTGAACGTGGAAACGGAATCATCCCCTGGGCAACGCTCATCACAAAAACCACCGGCCATTCGAGTCCCTTGGCCGAGTGAATCGTGCTGAGCACCAGCGGTGGTTCATCGGATTTCGTCTTAACCGCTTTGTCGTCATCCGTTTGAGGCAAATCGGCAGTGCTATTGGGAGGATCGAGTGTCAAATCCACTAGCAATTGAGAGCGGCTTTCAAAACGATCAGCCAAGATCAACAACTGTTCCAGGTCACGTTTACGCTGCGGCGCATAGTCGTACTTGGCTTCCATCAAGGGTTGATAGAACTCAAGTACTCGTTCTAGCTGCGCCGATAACTTTACAGGTTCGTTGTCCGCCAACCGCGTTAGCAACTTGACCAACGTTCCCCACATCTCTTTAGCGTTAGCCGGCGCTTTAACTTGACCCAACACACTAATGCCCGCTGATGCTACCTCCAACGTCTCGATGCACTGCGCGGCTTTCTTGGGGCCAACACCAGGGATCAATAACAGCACTCGCAGCGCTGCAATCGTGTCGCGATAGTTCTCGGCCAATCGCAAGAAGGCGAGCATGTCTTTCACATGAGCCGACTCGGCAAATTTCAACCCTCCGTATTTTACATAAGGGATCTTCTCGCGCATCAAGTTTGTTTCCAGCACCGCCGAATGATGCGAAGCGCGAAACAGTACCGCTTGCTCTTTCAGTGGAATTCCGTTGCGTCGATGGAGTTTAATCTTCTCGACAATCAAATCGGCTTGTTCGTAATCAGAATAACATTCCACTAGCTTCGGTCGCTCGCCATTTTCGCGAGCACTCCACAAATCCTTTTCATAACGCTCGCGAGCCTCTGCAATCACCGCGTTCGAACAAGCCAACAGTGGCTGGGTACTGCGGTAATTCTGCTGCAATTTTAGCACTGCTGCGCCAGGAAACTGAGTTGGGAAATCCAAGATGTTTCGGACTGTCGCTGCTCGAAAGGAATAGATCGACTGTGCATCGTCTCCCACCGCCGTCAAGCCTTCGCCGGTTGGACATAACGCTTGCAGCACTTGAGCCTGCAATGGATTTGTGTCTTGATACTCGTCAACCAAAATGCACTCAAATCTGCGGCGAATCATCGGCCCAACGTGCTCATGACGCAGCAGATCTCGCATCAGTACCAGTAGACTGTCGAAGTCCGCGATCCCAAGTTCTTTCTGGTGCCTGGCGTAGTCATCAAACAATTTCTTCAGTGGATCAACGTGATCGATATATTCGCCGTGCTGCTCCACCAGGACTTTCTTCAGCGGCATTTGGCTGTTGACCATGAAACTGTACATGCTGAGCGCTGTACCTTTCTTTGGCATTCCGACTACATTCGACTTCTTGATATGGCGATCGAGCAAAGTCCCCATCAAGTCTTCAGAGTCAGATCGATCATGCACCGTAAATCGCGGCGGGATTCCAACCGCTTCGCCGTACATCCGCAGCAACTTGACGGCTGTGGCATGAAACGTTCCCGACCAGATACCGCGAAGGTCCATACGATCTTCAAAGCCGCCAAGCGCCCGCAGTCGCTGCAACATCTGCTCAGCCGATCGTCGCGTGAACGTCAGCAGCATGATCCGTCCGGGCTCGACACCGGTCCGCAGTAAATGAGCAACTCGATGCACCAAAGTGGTCGTTTTGCCAGTGCCAGCGCCGGCAACGATCAGCAGCGGAGCGCGACCATGTTCGACAGCCGCCTGCTGTTCCTCGTTGAGCTGTGCTGCCTGTGATGTAGCATTTGCAACGGATGGCGCAGTGGCAACTGGTGGAATCGACCGTGATCTACTTTTTGGCATCCGTACTCAGCTTATCCTTAAAAACTTTTTTGAACTTCTCTACTTTGGGCCGAACAACCGCCATGCAGTAACCGGCGCCGGGATTATTTTGGTAGTAGTCCTGGTGATAGTCAGTCCCCTTTGGGTTTTTCATCAAGCGTGTCTAACTGCGTCATTATAGCCATGTAACCACTATTTGTCGTAGCTGGTTTTGTGAGAAACCGGATGCAAGTGGAGAGTGCTGCCTGCACCAGAACAATCACCCCTCACCCCAACCCTCTCCCCGGAGTACCGGGGCGAGGGAGCAAGTTTCTTTGCGTTCCCCGCGCCTCCAGAAAACTGCTACCCAAACTCTACAACTTATGAGTATCTCAAAACAACAAAATTCAAATGTCAAGTAAAAGTTCTGCATTGGCTCAGTCGTCGAGCGTCCCCTATGCCCAGCAGTTCAGCCAATCGACTATATTTCACGGCAGTACTTTAGACAGGACAGTTAACTACGCGATGAGTGGAAAAGAATCATGTCAACGGCTTCAAAAACTTTGCGAGACATTACGGGCATGGGTTACAGTCCAGCGAAACTCAAAGATTCGGCGCTGGTCATGGTTGACTGCCAAAACACTTATCGCACCGGTGTGATGCAGCTTGCGAACGTCGAACCTGCCATCCTGGAAGCTCAAAAACTCTTGCGACTCGCCAGAGAATTAAAGGTCCCGATCATTCACATCCAGCATGATGCAGGTCCTGGTTCGCCTTACGACATCACTGTGGAGATTGGCGCAATTTCCGCCGAGGTCGCTCCTGAAAGTGGTGAGGATGTGATCGTCAAGCACTTTCCGAATTCATTCATCGAAACGACGCTTGAAACAAAGCTCCGGTCGCTAAGAATCGAAGACGTTGTACTAGCTGGCTTTATGACTCATATGTGTATCAACTCCACCGCACGGGGTGCATTCAACTTGGGCTTCAAACCCACCGTTGTCGCCACCGCCTGCGCGACTCGCAGCCTACCTACCACCGGTGGCAAAGTCATCGATGCTCAAACCATGCACGAGAGCACGCTGGCCGCCATCCGCGACCTGTTTGCAGTTGTCGTTGATGACATCGATGCTGTGCGCTAATCGAGCGGTGGCGTTAAATTAACTTACAGTGGAGGGGCGAGGAGAGGTAGCTGGTTTCGTGAGAAACCGGGCTCGCCGGTGATCTTCCTACCGCATCCGGTTGTTGTAGCAGTTCATTCAACATGGGCGAATGTTCCGGGGACTGCTTTAAGGCGGAAGGACTTTCGAAGGCGACCACTTTCTAACCGCGCGGTACACAGACCTTGTCCGCTATCTGCCGAGCCAGTTCCACTAGCTGTGTCGAGATCAATACGATGCGACCGCGCGTCTGACATACATCGACTTCTTGATCTAACTACAATTTCCGCAATCAATCAATTCTTGCGACAGATTTAGAATTATACTATCAATCGCAAAATACGCGAATCGCTTCGAAGCCAAAACAACAAGAGGCCGATTGCAATGAATTGGGATGAATTAGTTGCGAAATCAAAAGCAAAACCACTCGAGCAGAAACTTAATCTTCCAAAGGCATTTCGGGATAACTGGAAGACGACGGAAGCGGATGTGAAGTTGGCATGGGAGCTGTATTCGGAGCTGCGGACGCGAATCACAACGCAACCCCTCCACTACATGCACGGCGACGAAGCGAGTGCGCTAACAAGCCTTGTAGATTTCTTTAAACTGGCTCGTGAGAAAGTGCGGTCCTACGGACCTGAAGCGAGAGCCTGTTCAACGCTCGTTGTGTTCACGCTCAATTCGGTTATTCGACCCTTTACGGCCGAATGGCATAAGAAACTTCTGGCCGAGGAGCTGACGCGTGAAGATAGCCGACACGTGTTTAGAACGAAGTTCGCAAAACTTCAAATTATGTTACGGCAGTTTGGCACTATGCTGGCCGTAATCGCCGAGAAGGACAGTTATTGTGAGAACATCGAGTCTTGGCCATCGCTTCCCGAAACTAAGGCCACTGACACGCCAAAGCTCGAAGCTGGGTGCAAAAAACCTACGCCTATTCAAACGACAATTCCACTGTCAATTCTCTTCAATACGAAGGTGAAAGTGGAGCAACAAACTGCAATTTTCAATGCCGAATCTACGGCCATCATCGCTCGCCGCGAAGCAATAGGAAAGACAGGCGCTGCAGTGTCACCGGTCGACGTAGCAGGGCTAGCGATTTCAGGTGGTGGTATTCGTTCCGCGGCCTTTGCACTCGGAGCTGTTCAAGAGTTGGTAAACCGCGGCGTTATGCGGGACTTTGATTATTTGTCGACTGTCTCAGGCGGCGGGTATACCGGCGCATTTTTGAGCAGCTACCTCAATAGCGATGACCCCAACAAGACGATAAGCCTAAAGAAGGACGACCTTCCATTTCACGAGCAGGGTGCTGATAAGTCGGGGGCAGGCGAGTCCCTCAGTGGCGAGTCGCAACCGCTACGGCACTTGCGCGCGCATAGCAAGTTTCTGCTAGTGGGTGGGCTTCGAAATTCATTGGCCGCCCTCGTCATTCTGATTTACGGCTTCTTGGCCAATGCGATGATCCTGCTTCCAATCTTGGCAGCGGTGCTGCTATCGGTCGCCTATTTGGAGAAGCCCGAATTAATAGCTTGCTTGAACGATAGAACGCATGGGATCATAGGGTACATCGTCAACGATAATCTTATGCTCAGCTTGTTAGCGATTTGCGTCTTCGCCTTTGGTTCGATAGCGGTCGTAGATTTAATCAATCGGATCGCAAGGAGGCAGGCTCTACTACGCAACTGGCAATTATTCGTGGGGATGGTATTCAGTGTCGCGGTCTTGCTAATGGTCTGGCGAATTGTACCGTTCATTCTGTGCCAATCAGGTAAACTATTAGCTATAAACGGATCTAAGATCGCATCGCCTTCATTTTTAATTGGAACGGCAGGAATTTCTGGTATCGTCATGTTTCTGCAACGCGCTTTTGCGGCCGTCTCCACTGCCGATCCCACCGGCAAGCTCAAACGATTTTTGGGGATCGCTATATTGGCCGTTTTCGGCCCGCTCCTGGTACTCACGGTGTTTCTTCTGCTCGGGCACTACACGCTTGTTGCCCCATTGATCGATTCCGCTGGAAAGGTGCCAGACGGCACGTTATTCTTATGGCCACTTTGGGCCCTGCTTGGACTTGGCGCATTTACGATCTTCTTTGTAGATATCAATCAATCCTCGCTACACCCCTTTTATCGCTGGAAATTGAGCGAAGCTTTTGTAGTTCGCCGCAGTAAAGCGAGTACGGGAGAAGTTGAGATAAACGATGAGCTTTTGCTGAGTGAAATGCGGACACACAACGTAGCCGGGCCTTATCACCTCATCAATGCAGCACTTAACGGGCCAGCCAGCACGAGTGGCTCGTTTCGAGGCCGTGGCACTGACTTTTACTTGTTCAGTGCCGCGTACTGTGGAGCGGAGTCATTGGGGTACCGCCCAACGACTGATCTTGAAAAAGTTGACCCGAAGCTCAACTTGGCTACGGCGATGGCCATTTCTGGTGCAGCGGCATCTCCGGTGACCGGCGTCGTGAAAATACCAATACGCAGATTTCTATTGGCATTGTTTAATGTCCGGCTCGACTACTGGCTGCCTAACTTGAACGCATACCGCTTTCCCATCTTTGGCCAAATTCCTGGTCCGTGGTATTTGATTCGCCAAGCCATGGGTTGGATGCATGAGCGCACCAGTTACGTGAACGTATCCGATGGCGGGCATATTGAAAACTTGGGACTGTACGAGTTGCTGCGCCGACACTGCCGCTACATAGTTGTGGTCGATGGTGAATGTGACCCGAACATGCGCTGCGGTGCGTTTGTGCAAGCCCAGCGATTCGCGAAACTCGACTTCGACGTTGACATAAACCTCGACTTGTCGCGCTTCCACGTGACGGAAGCAGGTGCTTCGACCTTTCACTTTGCCCTGGGTGAAATCGACTATCATTTAAGCAATGACGCGAGCAACAACCCGAAAGGTCAGCTGCTCTATGTCAAACTTTCGCGAACAGGCAACGAGCCCCCGGGTGTCGAGCACTATCGCTTGCTCAACGCGCAATTTCCGCATCAATCCACAGCCGACCAGTTCTTTGACGAATATCAATTCGAAGCCTACCGTGCGCTCGGAGAACACGCCACAGCTGACGCCTTCAGCGATGAAGTTCATGATGTCCAACCTACATCGCTCAGTGCCCTATTCAGCAACCTAGCGAAGGCACTCAAGGATCCAAACTACTTGTAGCCAAAACGTGCAGAGCTCTCGCAAGTTTGTGAGTAGATAGTAAAACTCTGCTAGTGCTTTGTCCAACTTTAATTTTGGGGTCGTAGATGTGAGCCGTCGGCGCTAGCCGCGGGTGAACGAAGTACTTGACTCGACGTAACTTACTAACAGTCTAAGACCAACGATTTGCGGTCGACAGATTAACGTTGGACAAACTATTCATCTTGCACGACAACCACTTCGTTCACCCGCGGCTAGCGCCGTCGGCTCACTGACGTAGATCCCAAATTAAAGTTCGATGAAGCACTAAAGCTTTTTCCACATTAGATTTTGGGACTAGAAGTTAGCGACCATTTAAATGTGAGCGTCGAATTAAAAACGGGAGAAGGAGGCTCTGCCGAACAGGACTTGGCGTAACGAGCAG
>JANODD010000006.1:0-33021 GCA_031412515.1 Planctomycetia bacterium
TTGAACTGAAGCTGGTCATTACGGTGTTGTAGTCTTATCAGCCGGAAGGCGTTAGCCGCCGGTTGTGTATTGAACCGGAGGCTAACGCCTTCCGGCTGATAAATCACCTGTAAATCCGCGTTTTCAAGTTCATTCCTAAGCGAGACGCTCTCTAACGCCTTCCGGCTGATAGGTCACCTGAGCATTTGCGTTCACAATTTCATCAATGGTTAATGATGAACTCTTTAGTATTCAACAAACTCCACATCAGATTCCCCGTCGCAGTCGTTGGATTGCTTTCGGATCGCAAGTATTTCACAGCGATATTCACTTCTGAGGAATTGGGTTTTCGTGAAAGGCTTCTCAAGTAAGCGTTTTCGGTAATCCAAAGAGCTTGATCTTCAGTCATCCGCGCCGTCGAACTAGGAGCTTCATCTGAATCCACGTCTGGCGATTCCGATTTCTTTGCCGCACCTGGATTCAAATTTCCGAATTTCTGTTTCTGCTTCAAGATCTGATTTTTGCGTTCTTCCAAATTGGACACCAATTGCTTCTGGCCCTTGGTTTTCGCTTCGGATAAAAGCGAGTCAATTTTAGTCAACTGCTTCTCAGCTTTTTCTAACTGCTCGGACATGCGAGCCGCCGCGCCTTCGTTCATCTTATTGGGGCGGTCTTGTCCGGTCGGCTTTGGCCAAGAGTATTTCTCTGCAACGGAGGCAACCCAGCTTTCGCGAGGATCGTTCAACCAACTCAATACGGCTTTATCATTCAGCAAAAACACTGTTTGTAATAAACTAGGTTCGCTCGAGCGGTCGCAATCGCAATTGCTTTCGCGAATGCTGCGGCCAAAGACCGAAAGCGCATAACTCATATCATCGCGTGGGGCCTGGCTGCTCGATCCACCGTGAGTGAGTGCACGACTGGTGAGCAAAGTATTCGCTTCTTCGGCCAACACATCATTCGCCAGAGCCATACGGACCGAGTCATGCGTGGCTTCAGCCGAAATACGACGCAAAAGACTATGGCTGAAGTTGCGTTTGTCGTGCTGATTGGTCTCGTTCGTGTTCCAAGATCGTTGGTACGTGTCGGAGTTCAGGATCTCACGGTGCAGCCACTTGAAGTCGTAATTATGCTCGCGAAAACCGTCTGCCAAGTAAGCGAGCAGTGGAGCATTGCTGGGCGCGTTCGCCAGGTTCAAATCATCGGGTGGATTTACGATGCCAACGCTGAAGTACGCCGCCCAAACGCGATTGACAATTGCTTTCGCAAAGTAAGGATTCTTAGGATCTCGAAGCCAAGCCATCAGTTTTCCGCGGACATCATTTGTATCCAAAGAAACCCATTCGGCCCCCAGCAATTTGGCTTTCGTAACCGGCGGCTCTTTCGCGTTCTTGTCCTTATCGTTTTTGTCTTTCTTTTTCTCCTTTTGACGACTGTTCACAACCAGCTCAGGGAATGGAAAGGTGAGGCCCTTGGTATCATCCCGCATCATTTCACCGACTGCCTTGCGAAGCTGATTGCCTTTGAGACTCTTATCGAGCCTCAAATCGTCGATCATCGCGCTGTATTCCTTCTTCGCATCGCTGGCCAAGCTGTTCTGGTTGGCTTGAACACCGCCAAACAGTCGCTCGAAGTTATCAAAATCCGCCTTCGACCATTGATCAAAGGGATGCTTGTGACACTGCGCGCACTGAATGCGAACACCAAGGAAAGAATACGCAAAGCCGATGACGCGATCTTCCGTGGTTTTAAAATTGTTTCGCGCCCAGAAGTGCATCATGGTGGGACGCTCGGCGAATTTATCGCCGGTCTTGTCTTTGCACGCCTCAGTCATCGCGACGCAGTACTCGCGATAAGATTCGTCCGGTGCGCGACTGGTCGCAGTAACCAGGCCTTCAACGATTTCATCGTACGGTGCGTTGCGTTCGACACGCTCGTAGATCCACCGATACCACTGCGTGCTTGGATCGACCCCTTGCGGAAAGAAATTGCGAAGCTGATCGTCATTGTTTCCCGTAATGTCACACAGAAAAGTGGTCCATTGTGCGGCATAGGTCGGTCGACTAAGCAGCTCTTCAATCTTCTTCGAACGTTTTGCAGGATCACGGTCGCTGGTGAAAGCGATCACTTCTTTTGCGGTCGGCAAGGTGCCGGTCACGTCGAGCGACGCGCGTCGCACGAATTCTTCGTCCGTGCAAATCTCCGACGCAACGATGCCGAGCTTCCGCAGTTTGTCCACGACCAGGCGATCAACGTCGGTTGCGGTGGCAGTCGGTGGGTAATTCTCGTCGACTTGCTTTGACAGCGGCTGAAGCACCAGCACTGGAACCACCGCGTTGTCGTAGGACACCACCACATGCGTATCACCACGCTCGCCACTCGATACAAGGCCAGTCTCATCAATTTTAGCGATCGCGGAATCATTGCTTTGGAAGCGGCACAGACAAGTAACATCTTCTGACGTTCCATCTTCCCAACGGGCGACAACTTTAAGCGCCTGCTTTTGATCTTTGTCCGAAAAACGAATTTCCGCCGGCGTCACTTCGAGCTTTTGAATTTTTTGAATCTTCTTTGCATCGTAAGTCGCTCGCGACTCAATCCAGCGCCTCAGAACCCAGTATTCCCATCCATCTTTCTCAAAACGTTTACCACCTTCGTGGGCATCCACATCGGTTGGCTTGGTCAAGATCAAACTATCAAGAACTTTGTCCGTATCCACCCGACCGGAACCGGACTCCAGCAGCGCGTCATGATCGGCTTTGAAATCGTAGCCAAACAGAGATAGTCGAAAACCGCCCTGCCCTTGAAACGAACCATGGCAAGCCCGACCGTTGCAGCCAAGTCGCCCCAACAGCGGCGTGACGTGTCGCTGGAAATCAGGCACTTCATCCGATTTTGAAGCCTGTCCAGATTGGGTCGCAAAGCGTTCATAAATGGGCGCAATGGTCGAACGAGTGGGCTCGGCTGATACCGTGTCTCGACAAGTGATTGCTAAGGCAAGCAAACTGCAGGTTGCGATCAAGGAAACGAGTTTTAAAGTTTGGAATCGCATTGGGATTCTCCTCGGTGCAGTGGGTTGTTCTGCATATGTTCTTGGTGGCTTTTGGTGGCAGGGTGCGCCAGCCGGTTTTTTACAAAACCAGCTACTTTTTTCGGCCAGTTGAGTTACTGTTTCTTGGGGCGAGACAAGGGTTTGAATGCACGATTCTCCCAAGTCTTAATGGCTTTCGTCAGCGCGACCTCGCGGTTTTCAGTACGTTCATCGAGCTGGGTCTGGACGGTAGCAAGTCGCTGTTCCATGCGTTTTTGCTCCAGCGTCAAGCGGGCCGTGTCGAGGTCGAGTTCCTTTTCAGCCAGCTCATGCAATTGCTTCTTGAGCCTCTCTTGCGAGTGTTTTTCAGAAACCAATATTTCAGCAACTAGCAAGCGAAGATTCGATCGAACTTGCCAAAGTTCCAGTTCGATGGCATGACTTTCCGAATCTCGTTTTTCAAGGGTGGTCAATCGTTGCTTGACGCGTGCAAGCTCTTTGAGTGCTTGTTGATATTGCTGTGGCTGCTTCTTCTTCATAAATCGAAGGAGCTTGAGCAACGGCTGCTGATGCTGTTCGACAAATTCCAAAAGCGGCGACTCATCGATCACTACTTCGGTATCATTCTTGCCTCCGCTTTCGGAAGTCCGAGCATCGGCTTGTGCTAATGCCCCCACTCGACTCAGCGAATCCACAACCGGTTCTGTTGCTTGCGAAAGCGATGCGAGGCAAATTGCGGATAGAATCACGAGCCATTTTTTGGTTTGAATCATCCCGCAGCTCCATCGTTTTTCGCAAGATAAAATTCACGAGCCGCTTCGACTAACCAATCGGCTTGCTCGTTAGCTTCGGCATCGGTATGAATATCAGTGGAGGGCTCTTCGGCCGCGACCAACTCCAGCGACTCAGCGGTGGTTAAACCCTCGATAGCTACCCAACTGTCCGCGATCTGTGCAAGCTGCTCATCGTTTGGCGTTTTGCGGAGCTGCCAGACCGAAAAAGCTAACAACACGGCGGCCGCAGTGACCAGCCCTGCCCTGCCCTTCGCGCTTGATACAATCGGTTTCTTGGAAACCAGTTGAGGCTTGATCGCTGACGCGGATGTTGAAACTGCGAATGAACTGGCGGCTGAGGCAATCGTTTGCAGGCCTGGAACCGAGGACGCAACTTGTTCGGCGAGCGAAAGGTCTTCGAGCATCCGTTGTTCAAACGCATCGCGATCGAAAGATGGATCGCACAACAAGTAACGATCTACTTCCCATTGCGAGTTGTGTTTGTTGGCTGGATCAAGGTTCATCGGATGGCAATTTTCTTCGGAGTTTTCCGAGTGCCAATCGCATGCGCGAAAGGACGGTTCCTAAGGGCAATTTCAGTTGTTCGGCGATCTCGGCAAAGCTCTGCTCCTCGGCTAGTCGCAATTGAATCACTTGTCGTTGTTCGGGCGGCAGGTTTTCAATCTCGCGGTGCAGTTGTTCAATCTGCTCAGTTTGTTCTTCCTTCGCCGGCATTGAGCGAGTCGTGTAAGCGGTGGGTTCTTCGCGCAATCGGTCAACCAACTGATTGGAACGCAGTTGCGAGCGGCGTTGGTTGAGGGCTTGGAACTGAACTGTCTTGAACAACCAACCTCTTTGGTGAGCGGCGTCGATGGTGTCGAATTTCTGAGCGAAGAGAGCGAAAGCCTCCTGCACGGCGTCGGCTGCAAACCCCCAATCGCGAACAATGGCCCAAGCTAACCTAAGCAATTGCTCGGAGCACTCTTTGTGTAGTGCTGCGACCTCTTCGGAAATCTGGTCAGCGTTCGTGGCATCTTTGCGATCAGGAGAATTCACCCGCCAAGCCTTCCGTTTCTTTGTCGCTGCAAGTAACGTGTCCACTGCTGCCCAGCTTATTCACTGACGGCGGAAATTTCTTCAGAAATAGATATAACGCCCCACCTTTTGGGCAACCAATTGTCGCCTTTTGCTCCGCAAAAGTAGCGTCAGCCCTGCGTCAGCCCTGACTTTTGCATTGAAAGCTCCATTCTGCGTTACAGGACAAATTAAATTCCGGTGCATTTGCTCTGGAAAATCGGGCCGATACGACTAGCTGCCTGCTTGTTCGTCAACTTTTGTTGCAAAAGCTGCTCGTAAGGGTTTTCGCAAACGCTAAGACTGTATCACAATAAGCGGCAAGAAATTTCTACTCAACACGCAATGATCGATAGCTAGGAGCGGCACCTGTGGCTAATGAGGAAAATCACTACTGGGTTGGATTCGATTTGGGTGGCACCAAGATGTTGTGCACTCTTTTTGACCAATCAATGAAGCCGCTCGCCAGTCGTCGAAAACGAACACGCGGCGAATTGGGTGTCGAGAATGGGCTTGAGCGCATCGAGTCGATGATCCGCAAGCTGATCGAAGAGGCCGGTATCGATGCAACGAAGCTCAAGGGGATCGGAATCGGCTGTCCCGGCCCAGTGGAATGGGATAAAGGGGTCGTTCGCGTTGCCGTCAACTTGGGCTGGTCCAACGTTCCCGTCGGCAAGTTCCTTCAAGAAAAGTTCAAGTGCCACGTCGCAGTATTGAACGACGTCGATGCCGGTGTCTATGGCGAGTATGTTGCTGGCGCGGCCAAAGGTTCTCGATCAGCATTTGGCATTTTTCCTGGTACCGGGATTGGTGGCGGGTGCGTTTATGATGGGCAGATCCTCCGCGGAAAAGTTTTGAGCGCGATGGAAGTCGGTCACATCAAGATCTGCGGTTCCCCGCGCGTCGGCGCCAACGGCATGTTAGGAACGCTCGAACCCGAAGCCAGTCGCTTGGCCATCTCCGGCGAGTTAGCCAAGTTGGCCTTTCGAGGCGAATCACCTCATTTGCAAAAAGCGGTTGGTACCGAGTTGGGTGCGATTCGCAGTAAAGTGATCGCTGAAGCGATTGAGAAGGGTGACAAGCAAGCGTTGCGAGTTGTCGAGGACGCCTGTGAGATGATCGGCTATGCGATTGCCAACGTAGTTTTGTTAATCTGCCCCGATGTCATTATCCTCGGCGGTGGACTCGTTGAAGCGATGCCTGATTTGTTTTTGAAAGAGGTCACACGAGTCGCTCGCAAGAGTGTTTTTGAATGTTATCGCAATGAGTTTGAGATCAAATGCGCCAAGCTCGGCGACGACGCCGGCGCCGTCGGCTGCGCCGCCTGGGTAGCCCGCAGAGCTGCCGAAAAAGCCAGTTCGCAGACGATGTTGGCTTTTGATTGAGCAACTGTAAACGTAGCTTGGGATCGATGCTTTAAGCACTCGAATGAATATGGAAATCGTAGCCTAGGCATCTTGCCTGGGGGAATCCGCCACTAGCCCATGGTTTTTGGTCGTCGTCGCATTCGCATTTGTAACTTTTGGGGTCATCACTGGCTATGTTTTACCGATGATCGTTCCACCGATGATCAATAGAAAATTTTGAAGGTACCGCACAACTGATTTTTCCGTTACTTGATTTATACCGAGTAGAATCGATTTTGTTGCCGAAATTGGAGGTATACAGTGGCGATACTCGGCGAAGCACATTGAATCCCCAACCTCCAAAAAACTCAGTGTTCGTGACTTTAAAACGTTGATCATCTCAAATTTCCGTTTGACAGCTGCAAAAGATCGTTTTTCGACCCCCAAAAGTCGCATGTATCTTGTCTGCGCTCTCAACCGGAACCCCCTAGAGAGCGTCCCGTTTAGGAATGAACTTGAAAACGCGGATTTACAGGTGATTTATCAGCCGGAAGGCGTTAGCCCAATGCCATCTACTTTGGGACCAGTGGTAGGGTAATCGGCTTTGTAGGTTCAGTTTTTTTGGCTTCTGTCTTTCGTTCTAACTTCATGAACTTCGTTGACTTTTGACGGCGAGGATAAGCTCGACGAGGGTATTCACGCGGTACGCTGCGGATAGGTAGCTTGCGGTTTCCTGCTGAGATTAATGCTACGGTGTAAAGCTCAGTCCATTCAGCTAGGTTGGATGCACTCTGCTGCAAGAGTTCGTAACGGAATGTTAGCCAGACTCCGGTGAAGCTTAATCGACGAGGTTCAACCCGAGCCAATTTGGCAGCTTGGCGGCGAAACTGTGCAACAAGATTATATGCCACAATAGATGTGTACAGCTCTTTCATTACCATGTCGAGCGATTGAGCCAGGATGTTCTCTGTGTCCATAGTAACTTTGAGGTCACGAATATCGAATTCAACATCATAACGGTGCCAGTAAAGTTCGGCCGCTCCGACTGCATCTGTATCAACTGTTGAAACTAGATACAAGGATGTGCCATTGTCCAGCTCGACTTCATGAAGGATGACTTCGAGCGCAGCATCTTTAGCTAGGTTGGGAACGCTCTTACGATCTTTTACCGAAGGCTTCCATTGCAATGAATAGCTCTTATCAAACTCGCTCTCGGTGATCAATTTGCCGCTTTTAACTAAGGCTTCGAAACGGGACTTCGTCAAGCGAAAGAGAATCTGGTGATTCGCCTGCGTACAATGATAAGCTACGCTGAAAATTCCGAAGCCAGAGTCCGCCATCACAATCGATTCTTTGGGCAAACGGCCAACGATTTGTTCGCATTGCTTTGCTTCGCTTGAGCGGTTCGGTCCGTACATCGGATCTATCTGTGGAAGCAGCGCGCAACCGCTCTTTAATTCGTGTGCAACCATCAGCATCGCGACGGGCCATACGCTCTCTCCGAATTGATTAGTGGCAGGCGGAAAGGCTTTTTTCAACTCTGGCGTCGGTGGCAGGGTAATGGTTGTTCCGTCAAGCATGAACACTCTCTTGAGACCGAAGATTGGCTCACCAATACTTCCTAAAAAGTCGCATATTGCCGAAGAGAATTCATGTATCGATGCCAAAGGAAGCTTGGTGCGAGCCTTCTGGAAACTCGACGAATTATTCGAAAGTGTTCCATCGCGAACTCGCTTGTTATCTGGCAGTAGGTCGCGATCGTGAGCGAGCACATGTGCAACAGTTGCTTCCAAAGAAAGTCCGTTCCCCAAACGCTGAAGCATAAGCATCCATAGAGTAACTCCCTTGGTGTATACCATCCGCGTATTGGGTCTAAGATGCGGATCGAAACGATCCGTCACTTCCGAGTTCTTGAGCAAGCTACGCAAGAGCTCGGTTGCGTTAGCAAAATGTTCGGTCGGGTCTCTCATATTTGGCTGCTCAAGCTTCTGAAGTAAAGCAACCGGTGATTTCCTGCCGTTGGGGTTCATCGCAGCTTTGGCCGCTATCCTATCGCCTGCTCGACTTCGACGCTTAGGAATCTGGGAGGGCGCGAGCATTTAGTGCATCCTTGTCAATTTTGCAGTCGGAAAGGAAACTACCTCCCTGGCGCGAATCTCATGCCAACTTCCTATAATCAAAAATAAATAACCAAAGTAGATGGCATTGGGCGTTAGCCTCCGGTTCAATACACAACCGGAGGCTAACGCCTTCCGGCTGATACGACTATACCACCGTAATGACCAGCTTCAGTTCAAACTCCTAAGCGGTACGCTCTCCCTAGCGTCCGATTTTCGCAGCGGCGACCCGGTGCTAACGCACGTCGGCTGATCATTCGGGAGTTCAAATTTTTTTTACCCACTCAAACCGTAGACTTAGCTGCGTTGGATTCAGCGTTGTCGGAATGTGGTGATCGCATCGCAGCCGTTGCGAAGTCGGTGGTCAGTCCTTTAGAACAGTTGCAATGGAAATGCCAAGCGACCAGCGCGGATTGCTTCAATGAGGCCGTACTCGAACGAATGCGGAAAGCAAGACAGGCGAGGCAGTAACGCACGTCAGAACTGGGCTTCAATGAGGCCGCACTCGAATGAATGCGGAAAGGAGATTGAAATCATGGCACTTGGAATCGACCACACAGGCTTCAATGAGGCCGCACTCGAATGAATGCGGAAAGGGCGACAACTGGCGGCGCGAGCTCTACCCGGCATACGCTTCAATGAGGCCGCACTCGAATGAATGCGGAAAGCAATCAAGCCGCTTTCATCGCGGTCACCAACTGATAGGCTTCAATGAGGCCGCACTCGAATGAATGCGGAAAGCACAAGCACACGAATCGCTTTGACGTTGTTCAGTTCGCTTCAATGAGGCCGCACTCGAATGAATGCGGAAAGGCCTATCGTCTACGCAACTCGCAGCGTATGACGAAGACGCTTCAATGAGGCCGCACTCGAATGAATGCGGAAAGGTGACTTGCTCGCAGCGTCAATCAAAGCGATCGTCGAAGCTTCAATGAGGCCGCACTCGAATGAATGCGGAAAGTTCGCCACACTTCAACACGCCCGCTATCGCAACAGATGCTTCAATGAGGCCGCACTCGAATGAATGCGGAAAGCATGTCTAGCGGAACGACGCCTGTTGCTTTGAGAATGCTTCAATGAGGCCGCACTCGAATGAATGCGGAAAGCCCGATCAATGGGTGCCGCTTTACCTCGGCGGACTCTTGCTTCAATGAGGCCGCACTCGAATGAATGCGGAAAGATGACGTGATTGTTTTGAAGCTGAAGATTCAGCAGATTGCTTCAATGAGGCCGCACTCGAATGAATGCGGAAAGGTCCGCGTAGATTTCGACTTGGCGGCTTTCGCGCGGCAGGCTTCAATGAGGCCGCACTCGAATGAATGCGGAAAGCCCATCGTCGTAGCCCTCCCCTGTTTCGTAGTGGCCACGCTTCAATGAGGCCGCACTCGAATGAATGCGGAAAGCAAAGGCTAAGGATATGCTTCTCGCCCCATGTAAGCGCTTCAATGAGGCCGCACTCGAATGAATGCGGAAAGTTGGTTCCCACTTGCTTCAAGTAGTCAGGAGAGCCATGCTTCAATGAGGCCGCACTCGAATGAATGCGGAAAGGGCCCGCTCTTTAAGTACTGATAGAGTAGTGTCTTGCAGACACAAACGCGAGAGGTCCTGCGGAGAAGCATGCGAAAAGGCGGCTGGCAAAATGGCTGTTCTCCTAAACTGTTTCAATAAAAAGACTTAAACACAACGAGCGGGTACGGGGTGTTTTGCGCCACTTCACCGCTCGCCGTCGATATATGACCCTACTAACGCGTTACAAAAACCGGATACGTCTTCAACTCACCCGTCACTACGCGTGAAAGCAACCGTGTCTGAATCTCAAGTAACCGCCGATAACTGACTCGATAATCAAACAACGGATGCGTCACCAATTGATCCATTCGCAACTCGTAAGCACTAAAGAGCGCCTTACGGCCCGACGTAGTCATTGTAACACCGTGGCCCGCGGCGACAAAATGCTCAGGATAAACCATCCGGTTGTTGATCGCCGAAATCACTGCAGACTCCGCAATCAACGGTCGAAACGGTTCCATCAAGTCAAGTGCCAAAGCCGGGCGACCGGGACGCGGCAAATGATAAAAGCCCAGGTAAGGATCAAAACCCACCGCGGCGGCAATCACCGTCAAATCCTTGGCAAGCAACGCATAAGCCAACGACAACATGGCATTCACTGGATCGCGCGGTGGCCGACGATTGCGACCACGAAAATCAAACGCAAACTTCGGCGGCTCGCCGATCGCTACCGCCGGGTCAAGCGGTGAATCGCCGGGCTTGAGCATCCCAGCAAAATGCTGGAAGTAAATTCGAGCCGCGGTGCCTTCAATCCCCAGCAACGACTCAGGCGCAATCGCTTGCTCGACGCGCTGACTCAACCGCTTTAATCTCACCAGCGCTTCCGCCGGAGGACTAACATGGTTGCGCATCAGCATGACGCGAGCGTTGCGGATCTTGCCCGCAATCAACGCCTTAGCGATCGGCAAGCACCGCGTCGTGTCGTCGGCCATGCGAAACTGCTCACGGCGCAGCAGAATATTCTTCAGCCCAGTACCATGCAACATGCCGTTGAAATAACCGTGCTGCGAATGAAGCACCAGTGGAACTTCCATCTCGTTCAGCGTCTGCAAGGCCTGCGTTGAAACTTGAATGTTGCCAAACAAGTTGACCTGATTGATCTCGCGCAGCCGCACTTCTTGAATCACTTTTCCTTTATCCTTGATCACCAGCAACTCGCCGGACTTGCCCACACTGACTCCCTGCGTGTTCAGATACAGCGGGCGCAAATCGTCGCGCGGCGTTGTGGGTAAACGGACTTCAGCTGTCGGAACCCCCAAGCCATCCGCGGCTCGACAGCGATTGGTTTCGTCAGGCAAGCAGATCGCCGACAGCGAACATTTCGGGCATTTGGGACTGCTAACCAGCGGTGGAGGCGATACCGTTTGCTGAGCAATGGTGCGAGCTCGGCTAACAGCCTTGACCGTTTCGTCGATCAGCAATTGGTCGATCTTAATCGTCACACGCTGTCGAGTTGCATTAAAGTACAAAACGCCTTCGTCGCATTCAAAACCGTTCTCGCGAAGCACCAGAGCTTGCAAACATATTTGCACACGTTCCGGTTTCCAAGCCGTCAAGCTCCCGTCGCTGGCCCGTTTCGGCTTGCCCCGTTTGTAGTCGACAGGAGTCACTCGTGTTCCAGTCCCTTCGATCAAGTCCAACTTGGCAACCACCCCTAACTTGTCACTGGCTAGCGTAACACTCCGCGCATGGATTTTTAACTGCTCAGCCGTCTGGTCATTCGGTTCAGTGGCTTCTATGTTCTTGGTCGTGACGACGAAAGGCTGTAGTGCGCTGACTTCCGAATCGTCGAGCGTCAATTCAAGCTGCTTTAATTTGGCAGGAGTCGCCAGTGCATCCGTTTTCTGATCGACGCGGCGGTGGACAGCGTCCCCGTCAACCGTTTCTGCATTGTGAGCGAATTGACCTTCGACATGCATCAAGTAGAACAGTCGCGGGCAATAGACTGCCTCGTTGATCATTCGAGCTGGGAGGAATCGATCGTTGAGCTGCTCTTGACCTTGAGACTCAACGGCATCAAGTTGTTCATCATTATCATCGTTGGCTGGTGTAATCATGGTGTGCATCAAGTAGCCTAGGCTTCTAGCCTGGGTTTCTAGTGTGGGTTTCTAGTGTGGGGACGATCGCTCAATGGTTTGGACGTGTTATAAAAATTGGAAGTTGCGTGGCTTTTCTTCACCCAGGCAAGATGCCTAGGCTACTTCAATCACACGATCACGCATGGGCTAGCGATCGACACATAGGGCTGTCCCATCGCTTCGATGACACGATCGCCGCGACCGGCCGCTGGTCCCAGATCGACGAAGAGCACTTGGTCGTGCGAGTGATTGATCACTTCGCGCAGTTCGGCTTTCAGTTGCAGTAGATCGACAGCGTTTAACTGGCATTCGAAGACGGAGTATTGAAGGTGGTCACCCCAATTTCGCATCGTTTTGAAAACTTTGCGCAGTCGTTTGTCGTCACGAATATCGTACGTGACCAGATAGATTTTTCGCATGACTGGATCCCTCTTGATGCAAGGAAAGAATCCATTCAGAGCCCGCGGCCTCGTGCATCCGGTCGTATGCAGGTCATCTGCCACGCGACCGGATGCATCTAATTGTAATCAACCAAATTTTGAAAGAGCAAAATCGCATTCGCATTGTTTTCGCGTAGCTTGGGACCATTTGTCCCGAGCGTAAAAGCAGCGGCAATAAGCTTACCATACATTAATCGAAGCCTCTCTCACGTAGCATGGGCTTCCAAGCCCGGCGTTCCGTCTGCTCGTTAGCAGTAACAAAAGTTCTTAGAAGCCAGCCAAAGTGGATGACCGGTTTTCGGAGCGCCGGCGTCCTCGCCCAATGTCACTCACTTTCTCGACTTTGCAAAATCGCAACACCTCAGTACGGTTGGACTAATCAGCCGGAACGCGTTAGAGAGCGTCCTGCTTAGGTGTTTGAACTGAAGCTGATCATTATGCTGGTATAGTCATATCAGCCGGAAGGCGTTAGCCTCCGGTTGTGTATTGATTGAACCGGAGGCTAACGCCTTCCGGCTGATAGATCACCTGTAAATCCGCGTTTTCAAGTTCATTCCTAAGCAGGACGCTCTCGCGAGCGTCCGGTTTGTATCCATTAACCGGACGCTACCGCGTTCCGGCTGATAGACTTTATCCTCGGCAAGCAAATACTATCCTTATTTTGAGTACAGCAATTCGAAAGTGAGTGACATTGGGCGTCCTCGCCCGCACGGAACTAGGTGACTTGCAACCAGTTTGACGAGCTCGCTGTGTAGACGGTAAACGGATTTTTTGCTGTCGTCCAGTCACCTAGCGAGTTCAGCGGGCGGGGACGCCCGCGCTCCGAAAAACCGGTCAACTATATTGCATACACTTATACGACACACGAACCATTGTTATTAAGTCAAGCGATCAGGCGAGGCTTGCTATCTTGGCGATAAGCTCGACGGCCTCTTGCCCGGGTACGACAACGCCTTGATCAACACCGACTTTGTTTGCGAAGTTTGCGCAGATAAGTGAGATCCTTGAAGAGGAAGACATCGAAACCATGAACCGCGATTAGCACGGGTTGCTTGAGAAACTCATGTGCGTAACTTCTGTAGCTCTCTAATGTGCGCGATGCCAATAAGTCGCGTCCGATCTGCTTTAGTAAGTGATTCGCACCATGAGTGAACTTGTTGTTTCTCGAGCTTTGATTTCCGAACCGCGGCGAAGACGACGTTTAGGCAGCTTTCGATGTCATCTGCCATTAGCCCTTCGTCACTGACAGAAACTTGGTAGCTTCCAAGTTTCATTAATTCGACCGCTAGTTCCATGACTTTTTCCAATCCACCAAGTTCAATCAGCTTGAGAAAATTACGTTCGATCGCTTCGTAAGCCAGATAGTCATAGACGAAATTGTGACCCACGTCACGGCGGTTGAAATACGTTGCAACTTCAATTGCCTCTTGTGTGGTCATCAGCAGCTCATCGAGCGGCGGATCTTCCAGTTCCACGTTAGCTTCCACCGTCCGCATTACCAACGCATTGTTCCGAGCCAATTCAACGAGCAACTCAACTAACTGTTCTTTCTTCAGTTTTGTGAGTGCTCTTCGAAGTCGTTCATCCACGGCCTTCGGATCAATTTTGGTCGTACCTGTTTTTGATCTTGCCATAACGAGTTGTCCGGTGTGTGTTCAAGTTCGGCGATGTCGCTTTACCTCCGCCAGCCACAAAATCCAATCACCTATGAGGTGAGTTGCAGTCAACTCAAGGGTCCATTTCAGTTGCTAATTTTTTTGAATCATCATACCTTTACGACGACCGAAGTTTGCCAGGCTTCGGATCAGACCTGAAAGCTTGGCGTGAAATTGCGGTAATATTGGTTAGGCCTGATTTGACGAGCGCTAAACACAGTTGCAATTCCCATTTCCCGGAGCTGTTCAACAGAAGTCGCGGCTTTATAAAGTAGCGGACATGTAAGCAGAGACCGGATCGTATCGATTCCCAGGGGAACGTCCCAAATAGGCCAGCGAAACTCGAGGTCTTTTGCATCACGAACTCTTGTGAAACCTACAGTTTCCAGTCCACGCGTACCTGGCATAGTTGGATACAACGAGAGTGCCTCTATGGCTAGTCGATTTGCACCAACCGCACATAGGGGGCTTTCGCTACTTGGATTGTTAGCCTGTAACGCGTACTCTTTGTTCTCACCAGGATCCCAGCGAAGCGAGAGTTTGGGCGCGTACGTCCATGGACCAAAAAGCGCTGCGTGGATATCGCTTTCACGACAACGTTCTGCGTTTCTACATGCATAATCAGGCATACCGCATTTGTTCGCGTCCCCAGAACGGACCATGCGAAAGGCCGTATCTTGAAAATTTCCTGTGTCATCGTCTACAATCGCTTCTGATCCAAACGCTGCAAGCAAGTCGAGCACTCGACGTCCGAAATCAGGTACCCGAATCGATTTTAGCATTTCTTCCCGAAATTCGATTGCGCCGAATGGGAGGCGTTTATTTACACGCCATGGCATGCCCAGCTCTGAATCAAGGGACCTAAACACTCTAGCCGCGAGTTCTTCTTCCGTATGGGCATCAGCCGCAATGCAGGGTCTCCAAAAGTTGTCACCACATTTCCAATACAATGTGGCATTTCGAAGAACTTGTACAATTCCAAGTGCCGCTAGAAACGAGAGTGGATTTGAGCCATCTAGACCGGTCAACGAAACACTTCGTTGGCTGCTATGCGTGTGTTCTTTCATTTTGGCCCCTCTCTTCCGCCGCGCTCGCCCGTTGGTCTGCAAGTCTTAAGATTGCTTCTAAGTAAGCCATTCCCCACCATCCAAAACGACGAGTCAAATTCCAGAACCGATCAGCAACACCCGAATCCAATCGATGCAGTGGCACGAATTCATTACGTTGCGTTCCATCTAAGTCGATCTCTGGCCAATAGTCAGATTGACCCAACAGGACACTTCGTAATTCATCAAATTCATTCGCGTTCGCTCGAGCGTCCGCTAAGTTTCGGTCCAAAACAACGCCTGCAAACGGCCTCGCATATCCGTGATGTGATTCAATCAGTCGAAGAACTAAACTTGTATCAACATCACTGCAATCGTTTCTAAGAATGAAGTGCTGAACGAGCTGAGACGAAAGAAACTCGTGTCTAAACCCAGTCGGCAAGAGCGACCGCGTCCGAATCGCTTCGCGCTCTGCGTTTGTCAAACGGCGGCCATCGCTTTTTGCGAGCTTCGTACGACGTTCCATTGTCTCGCAAGGAGTCAATCCGTTTAACATCGCCTGAAAACGCAAATCTGCTTTGCCTACGTCGTGCCATTTTGCCGCTTGTTCAAGCGATGAAGCAAACAGCGTAGCGAGCATCTCCGACGTTCGACAGATCGTGTCAACGACATGAGCCGTATGGTCCGAAAGATTAACTGCAAGATTTGATTGGCTTCGGCCATCGTCCTCGTCGTCATAGTCTGGCGAAGGCAACTCTAATTGCGTCTGGATGCGTAACAAGTTGCGACAGCAGATAACCTCGTTCAACACGGTGTCTTCATTTGCTATATCTACATCGGTCGATGGATATCTGTGGCGATCTTTGTTTGTAATGCCACCGATTGCCTTGCGTAACGATTCATCAATTACGCCTAGCTCTTGCTCAGCCAATAAAATAAGCTCGCTTCGTAATTCGCTTATTGGTAGTGATCTTAGTGCAGCACGGTCAGGAAACGCAGAATGCAGTCTGATAACATGTCGTAAGTTTTTTGACCTACAGCATTCTTCAGCGACATCAACCGCATTACAGCGGTTCAACAATTCGTCGTAACGAGCCTCAATTACATTTTGCAGATGACTTAGCTCATCCTGACCAGGGGCATTGGGAATGTGCCCAAACTGGTCCCAACCACCATCTCGCACGCTTATAATTACGGTGTCACCAGGACGAATATCTTTTCCATCAGAGGTAGTGATAGTCTGTTCACCGGAACCTCGCCATCGAACCACCGTTTTTGCACGGAGTTTCTTTTCAGACGCCTTTCGTCGTTCTTCGATAACGCCACTAACTGTGACATCGGCGTCACGGTTCTTGTCAATTGCTTGGCCAGCGATCCAGCTACGCATAGTCCAAACAGGAACCGCCATACATTCCAGCGAGGTCGGCGGGAGCAAGCGAACGATGTCTGCCCAGAATCTCTCGTCGCTGCCCAGGTCTGCTCGCCAGCAAACGTTTACATCTGCATTGCTTTGCTGCGGACCTTGAATGAAATATCCAATTTCTGGCTCGGGAGTTGGCCGCGGGGATGTTTGGCAAAGGAGGTCAAGGTGAGCAGGCAGCAAAACCGCTGCGTGCGGGGATGGAGATGCCATATTGGTGCGGTCGGCTTCGCTAACGTCATCCCAAAGCTTCTTGAAATTCTTGATGCCAAAATCAATGCCGGCCTTGTCTTGATTCTTGGTTTGTAGCCAATTCCAAGTTGTGCTGATAGCATCGCCATAAATTGGATCTTCGCCTTTCTCGGTTGGCTCTTGATAGTGAATTGAAGCACTAATCTCAATCGGTGTGCCCGGAGTGACTTCTCTGCCGGCTCGGTTAAGTCGTCCAAACCGCTGACGAAGGGCATCTATACTGGCGCATTCTGTCAACAAAGCATCAAAGTCATAATCGGCTCCAACCTCGAGACACTGAGTGGAGACGACGTAAACAGACTTAGTTAGGGTGATGGGCCGATCAGGCCCAACCATACAACGTAAATCGTCTTGAAGCTTGTCGCGATCGACTGGCCGCATACGCCCAATGACTAAATGAACGTCACAATCGATTTCCTTTTCGATGAGTTGGTCTTTGATTTGATCAGCAATGTCACGGGCCGTTTGAACACGGTTTACGATGATTCCCACAGCGCGAGGTGCGTCTGAACCGACTCGGACCGCTTCTGTGCTTATTGATACACTTAGCGATTTCTTCTTGTCAGTAAGAGAAAGCGTCGCTTTCTTGCAAGCCTCCTGGCGTGACTTGAGAACTGAGTTCTGAAAATCATCCTCATCCAATTGGAATCTATGTTCGACGTTCCCGTGTGGAGTCGCGGTCATTTGAACGAATTGGAACGGCGTGCCAACTCCATCAGAGTCGTTACGAACCGACTGATAGCGATCAAGTAGATCTAATGTTTCGCAAAAAGCCTTGGAAACGTGGGCTTCATCAAGCAAAATGGTGGCGTCATGCGTACAGAGCGCAGCGTGAATTGGCAATGCACAGTCACTCACTCCGTATCCTCGGAAAAGCATCCGCGAACCTAATTGGTCGACCGTGGTGCAAATCACAATCGGTTGAGTGAGGCTTCTGGCCCAAGACGCATCTCGGTATACGCCGCCACGCAATTGAGCGACTGCAAGTGGAGGCGCATTCGCTGGATTTGACTCTTCGTTAAGCGATCGCAAAGCGCAGGCTACTTCGTAAAGAACCCCACTGCTTTGCGACTCTGCGTCGACCAGTTTTTGCGCCAGCGATTTTGATCTTGTAAAAGCTTCGTCGACAATGACACGGCGATTAACCGTGAAAAAAACTCGCCTACCAACCGTTCGTTGTTCCGCAGGAATGCTGGCTTGGCAAGCAGCAACAAATACTGCAATATCAATGCAGGCCGTCTTGCCGCTGGCAGTTGGTAAGTCGATGCAATCGGGCCAGCCCAAATCAAAAACAATTTTTGCGAGGCGTTTTTGCCATGGAAACGGCAAACGGTTTTTGCTGTCGAGTGCTTGGAAAAACTCACTAAATCGGTCAATGGTGAGAGTCATCTCCTGGCCTCCTTCCATGGGCGAAAGATTCCATAGCCGCGAAAACGACCAGCACCGATCAACACTGGCCCTGAAATAGGTTCAGCGAAGTCCATTTGAATATGTACTTGGAAACGGCCTTGCCTCAGAAGCGGAAAACCACTCTGCCCGGGCATTGCACGCTGAGAACCAATGAAAAATGGAGCCTTTTCGACGCGAACCGCAATTGGCTCAGGCATCCCGACATTAGTACATGACGATGTGATTATCGTGGCAACTTCTTCGCGCCAACCAATTGGATCCTTCACTCGTTCAGTCTTTGGCATTCGGTCTAGAACAACAGGTGTTACAGAAGCCCACGAACGGGATGGATCAGTGTACGTTGAGGTACGAAGGGTCAACTTGGGATCAATACTCGTATCGCGAATGACCGACCATACACCAGCTCGCCCAAGACGCAACTCAAGTGGCTTAGGTTGGCTTTGTTCATCGAAGAATATCTCCGACAAGTATCTTGAACGCTCACGTAACGAAATCTCGCGAGGGATTAACAATCCCAATCCCATCAACATGCCGCGTGCGTTATGTTCAACATCAATCCAGTGACGCCCGACAAAGGCGAGTGGAACAACGGCTAGATGCGATGAAGAACGTAATGGTTCTCCGTTGCTCTCATGTCCACTGATCCATGCGGGAATCGGCATTTTCAAGGACTCGATTTTACTTAGCAGTAAGCCATTCACTGCTTTTGCGAAGGCACCTATCGACTCAATTCCGTAAATTTGCGTCGACGCATCATCTGTGCGCAAAACAATAAAGTTCGGATCGAACGGTGAGGGCTGCGAGAGGTTCTCAGGATCGGCATGTACTTGACGATATGGACGGCTCAAAGAAAACGATGGTCTTTGCGAGGCCGGCTCGCCAAGGGGAAACTCCAACTTCAGATCATCGGAAAGCTTTTTTTTCGCCGCGCCTTTAACAGATGATATTTCCGTCTGCATTGCCGCGTAGCTTTCGACTGCATTTAAATTGTACGCCGACTCCAATCTATCTACCGCACCAGCGGTAACGATCCTCGCCGGCGCGGCGATCGCATACTCATCGGGAACATGGGTTGCCACAGCGTCCTCATCTAGCTCCAATCGCATCCAAACAAAAGATGAAGAATGTCCGATACGAGTAACTCGTTTACATAATTCTCCTAACAGGTCGGCATTTACAGTAAGCTCATCGTCATCGGACTCATAAATCAATCTAAGCGTTTGGTCGCCAACATGGACGCGAGGAAAGAAACGCGGTTGTCTTGAGCGTTTGACTAATGCTTCTTCAGTTTTCTGGTCATTTACTGGAACGTAAACCGTTAATACGTCACGCGTCGTGGCCCACGGTACTGACATCGCCGGAGGTGCCAGCGTCGATAGCCAGTCAAGCATCGCTCGCTCTGCACTAACATCAACAGTTTCATCCGCACACTCAAAGTGAGCCGCGGCAAGTGCCATGAAGACTCGTGCAGGATGTGGCGGCCATTCAGGCTTGTCACGTGCGAATGGTACGGTCGATACGGCATAGCCAGTCAGGTACTCAATAGCCAAGGAGAATTTTTTCAAGGATCAATCCTCCGTTGTTTCGCTGACAGCTGCAAGTTCTTGGCTCTTTTTCACCAGTGAAACGAGTTGCGGCGAGGGTACCAACTCAACTGGCGTCGTGTTCCAAGGTAAGCCAACTTCCTTGGCCGCTTGCACTGCCTCATTGTAAAGGGAGATTGCCTCTTTCGAACTGAGTCTGAATTCCTCCGGTTTCCCTGGAGTTTCAAGCAGCTGAAAGACCAATGCATCTTCTGGGAAAAGCAGGCAACGGGAGCGTAAGTCGCATCCTCGCTCGATCGAAAGCGTTAGCCCTACCAATGCAATAGAAGCCAACAATGTACGGGCTGCTTCATCCACTTTTAATTCGAATTTCCCATTAATGGGAAATCGCAGTCGCCGCAACTGAGGAAATGACAACACGGCTGAATGTTCGGCGTACGCGATGGTTGCACTTCCGTCGGAAACGTCAGGCGGAATATTCCCATGATTGATTTCGGACGGCGACACTGCGCCCTTGGTTTTCTCATTCTCAGCCATCTTCCATGAATCTTTGCCTTTCACAACTTTTGCTGCGGCACGTACCTGAAGCGGATCGATCCTACTTGCGGTACGCTTTCCAATTATTGCGTCGATTCCGACAACTTCGCTCACCAATGCTCTAGCGAACTTGGCACCAAGGCCGCCTTTTGGGCCAGTGCTATCCCATACACCTAAAACAAGAGCATGAGGACAATATTGCAACAATGCTGTGGCGTTCGTGAGGCCACTATCTGTGATTGCTTTACCGATGTGTGATTGCCGAAATGCGACTCCATCGAGCAGACTATCGCGGAGTATTGCATCAGCCGCACGGTGCGGTGCCTGCAAGCTCGTAACTCGCTGTATGTCAGGCACTTGGTCACCGAAGTTTACAATGATTAGCGGGAAAGCGAGATCGCCCTGGTCAATTGCTAGTTGAACCGCGTCTTCAATTCGATTCGCTTGTGATTGTACTGAGTCCAACAACACACATTGCGCCTCGCGGGTTCCGCCAGCAGCGACTGCGTCCGGAATTCGTCGCGTTTCCATCGCGTAGACACCACCTGCATGCGTCGGTGGAAAGACCTTTGTTCCTGCGCCGGCCGCTGGCTGGAGCCGCGTGCGACAGCGGATTGCTACCGCCGAACGCACCGCATTTTGCAGCTTGCTGAGTTTCATTTTTTCCCTTTAGATTTTGATGGAGTTTTAGGGCAAACATACATGTGAAGACGACGATTACTTAGTCCCCAGTTAGCCAACACTGGCACCGACGCCGCACCACTGTGAGGGAGTGGCGAAGCCTTGTCAAGATAGCAAGTCCTCAGGACAACTTTGATCACAACGGGCTAGTTGCTGTATTTTTCACGTAGAGCATCAGCGCCGAAGGTCTGTCAGAATCCAGATGATTCCCTTTCGTCGTTATAACTGTGTTGCGCACAAACCTACGAACCGCGCACTTCAAACTGAAGGCGGAATTTCGATTGCTTTATTTCTCGCGCAGGCTGCGCGAGAGTTTGACTTACGAAACAGTCGGCAAATATTTTACAAAGAGTAAAGCGTGCAGCGGTTAGCTTTACGATCAGTGCGGCAGAGGTTATTCCGCTTTTTTGTTTCCCCAGAAACAGCCACTCTAAGCGTCGCCTCCGAAGCGATTGTTTGACACTGGCGAGACGCAACAACACTTCACGGATTGGGCTCGCGAATCATTTTGTCTTTTTTGGCAATCCGCCCTGTTTCTCACCGCGTTTGCGCAAACGCACAAGATGCTGAAGAACTGAGTCTTCACTCTCGCTTGGGAACAGGAGTAGCACCTGGGCAACGAATTCGGTTCGCAGAATTTGGGGGGTAAGGATTGGTTCGACGGCTTCGCGCGATTTTGCACAAACGTTTTGAATCGCTTCTTCAAGAGACACAGACATAGCAAACTCCATTTGAGGCTTGTGGAGTGTGTTGCGACCGCCGATAATAGGACCATCGCGAGCACGACTCGGATAATTAAATTGCCGTCACCCCCAAGTTTTAGACGACAGCGGGGGTGTACGGCGTTTAGCATTTATATGCACGGGAAAAAGCTAGTCAACGGTTTTCATGGTTTTTCTTGAAACTTTTCCTCTTTAAAACAGTAACGGCGAATCCGCTACGCCATTTCCGCAATGTTTATTTGGGGCCCAATTGAAGCCTGTTTTACAGTGGCAATGTTTATCGCCCTTTGGCACCTTTCCGCATTCACCCGAATGCGGCCTCATTATGTTTGTTTTAAGTTGGGCGTTTAACAAACGGGAGTTTTACGGCGGAGGAACAGAGTCGGCTTGATCGGGGCGAGGTGGGAAACTGACGGTGCAAGAGAGAAGATTCTTTGCGATGAGCGAGTGGCTCTGTTGGCTTGGAAGGCGATGCGAAAGGTTGCGGTTAAAGAATGATAGGCGACAAGTGAATGGGGACGTTTTGGGTGGTCGCTGTCCAGTGTCGAAGGCTCGATGTGGATTGAAACCTGCTGCGCTATCTCGGTTGGAAAAGGATATGAAGCATGAGCCGAATTACTTGACGCTCAGACGCTTTGCGGCGGCGTTGGGGATGGTGGTAAGTACTTCATTGGTGCTGAAACGCAATTGAAGGATGACATTGTGCGTCTAGGGATCTAGGGATGCAGTCAGGAAGAAAGAAAGGGATCAGACCCGGTACACAGGTTAGAAACCGGACGCTGGTGCGATTGAGGCTGATGTTGACAATCGTAAATTGAAATCTCGCACAGGTTGTGCGAGAGTTGGCGCCGCAGGGCTGTATGCGATTTGCCATCTCCAACGATAGACTGTGCGATTACTTCGCTTGTTTTCATCCGTGGGACCGTTGTTACCAGGTTGATGCTGCGTGATGCGGACGCTAAGCCAACCTTCGCCGCTGGCTACGGGTCAAACGATATGCGCTTCATTTGACCACTCAGTGCATTGAACTAAATCGGTGGGCGTGCGCGGTTTTTGCGCAGGTCGACATCGCGAAGGTCAGTGAAGACTGCGTTGCGTGTAGTAAGCAACGACGATCTTGCTGAGGCAAAAGTACATCGCAACCGCCGCCGCGGACGATAACGTGTTAGCGGCCTTGGTGTAGCTGGTTTCGTGAGAAACCGGATGAACCCGATATCCGCTTCTAACGCAGCCGGTCTCTCACGAAACCAGCTACATTAAAGCGTCGCACTTCAAGGCCTTCGGTTACTTAACCGTCGATTGCAGAATATCGATCACGCCTTGAATGTCTGCCGGAATTGGACTTTCAAGCGTAATGCGTTGATTGGTAACAGGGTGTGTGAATTCGATGCGGCGAGCATGTAAGGCTTGTCGTTCAAGCACTACATCGTCATCGCCCGGTTGTGGCGGCTCGCGCAGCGCACGGCGGCGAAGCAGTTCACCACGAGTAATTCTCGCATGGCCTGCGTACAACCGATCACATAGCACTCCGGTTCCGTTGTGAGACAAGTGAACACGAATTTGATGTGTACGACCCGTCTTAGGCATTACTTTGACAACCGTCATACCTTCGAATCGGCGCATGACTTCGAACTGCGTTTCCGATTCGCGGCTTTCAGGATGATCGCGGCGTACGGCCATTTTGTCGCGCTGATAAGGATGTGGGCCGATAGGTAGTCGGATCACATCGCGGTCCAATTGGATTCGGCCAACAACGACGGCGAGATACTCTTTGTGGACTTCGCGCGATTCAAATTGCTCGGCTAACTTTAGATGTACGCCGTTGCTTTTGGCGATCAGGATCACTCCGCTGGTATCGCGATCGAGGCGATGGACAATGCCGGGCCGCGTTGGACCGCCGACATCGCTGAGCTGTTGAAAACGATGAGCGAGTGCACTGGCCAGAGTCCCGCTCCAATGTCCTTTAGCCGGATGAACGACCATGCCAGGCGGCTTGTCGATTGCTAGCAGAGAATCATCTTCGAAGATGACGTTCAGCGGGATGTCTTCGGGGACCGGACCATCGACGGGCGGTGGTGGCAAATCGACTTCGATCTGCTGACCCGCCCGAACACGAAAGCTTGGCTTGACGACTTCGCCGTCGACGCGAGCGTGTTGTTCTTGAACAACTTTTCGCAAGAACACGCGACTGTAACTGTTCAGTAACAGAGCGAGCATGGCGTCTATACGAGCACCATGCTCGGATTCAAGGACCGTATGTTGAAATAGAGTTGTCGGAAGTAGTTCAGTCACTCGGAGTCGCAGTGGATGGTTAAATTAGAAATTATTTGGGTGCTGGAGGCGCTTCGACCGCTGGCGTTTCAGTCGCAGGCGCGGGTTCAGCCGGCGTTACGGGTGCATCGACGGCTGGTGCCGCAGGCGTTGCTGGTATGGGTGTTTCCGTAGCGGCTGAAGGCGTAGCGCTCGGCAACTCGATCGTCTTCCCATCAGCTCCCTGAGGCGGTGCTGTTGGAGTTGTTTTCTCTGGAAGCGTAAAGGTCCCGGGAAGTTCAAGGCCGCTGGTGTTAACCGGAGCGTCGAATTTTAGATTGGGACTGGTTGGCGGAACACTCAAATCTCCAGGCATTTTCGGTGGCGTGGCAGGAGTTGGTTTGAGTTTATCGAACCACGCGTAGAAATCTTTGCCCGCTTGGCTGTTTAAAAAAGCGACGCGGTTCGTAGCCACTGTGGCAATCGCTGGCTGCAAGCCTGACGTAATGACTTGTTGGTAGAGCGTCTTGGCTTTGTCGATTTCGCCAAGGGATTCATGTGCTTGAGCCAGTCCCAACTCGGCCCGTGCACGCAGTTCGGCAGTAGCTGACTTACTTTTTACCGTTTCATAGCTTTCGATTGCTTTCTTCAGCAGTTCGACCCCTTGGCCACGGTCTTTGTAGAGTGCGTCGATCCCGTCGCTTAGATATTTGTCACCGGCCGTCTGCTCAGCCCAAATCGCCGCCACGCTGCCAGGGTGGTCCGCCGCAATCGCTTTGAAGGTTTCCGCATCGCCCGAATTGAGCGTGAAATAGTATTCCGTCCAAGCCGCAGCAGCACTTTTCCTAGAGAAACTGGCGTAAACGCCCCATCCGACGGCCAGGAGAGCCGCGACAATGACCCCGCCCACAATATATTGTGCAAACGGTTGCACTTTTTCGATGCCCGTACCGAGTGAGTGGGCTAATTCGTTGCTTTGCAGGTCGTGTCGACGTTCGCTTTTCATCGTTCCGTTCCCTAAAACCACCACCGGCGGTTCAGTTCCAATTGATTTCCATCTGCTCGGATCGGCGCAGGATTTTACATTTCGAAGCTCGTCAGTATAGGAGCGACCTCGAAAACGCTCAATATCTTCCTGCCCCAATCAGCCTGATACCCACCGAATTCCTTTTTTAAAGCGGTAATTATGGGGCAAACCGCTTTACAACCAGCCGCCATCAAACGAATCGGTACTTCGTTTGACCCATAGCCAGCAGCGGCGACGGCGACGGCTTGCAGTCCGCATTACGAGCGGGTCTAAACGGTACTAACGATGCCTGCCCCAACCCGAACCCGCTCCAAAAGAAAAGCCTTCTAGCAATCCGCTCGTCAGCGCGGTAGCTTGAGATACCCTCTTTCGCTAATAACTTATCCAACAGTTAATAGGTGTTAGAAATGATCCACGGATACCACGTAATACTCACGGCGTATGGGTTTTGGTTACCGAATGATCCACGCGGCAGTTGGTGCGATTTTGTTGGCCGATGGGAACTAGTTAAATACGGCAAAGCTCGTCGAACAATGGACCGCAAGAGTCTTGCAGAACTTACGGCTGCGGAGCGGGCGCAAAGAGCAGCGGCTCAGAAGGCACTTCTTTATCCACCCGTCACGCTTTCAGTCGAACAAATAGCGACCATCGCCGATGGTTTCGCAGATGCAACGAAGAAGAGTAACTATTCGATATGGGCTTGCGCCATCATGCCCGAGCACACTCATTTTGTGATTGCGCGTCATACTTACAAGGTCGAGCAAATAGGGAACCTATTGAAAGGCGCTGCGACTAAAAAGCTCGTCGATCGCAACCAGCATCCAATGCCGCACCATGATTCGAAGGACCGCTTACCATCAATGTGGGCGGCGCATAGCTGGAAGGTCTTTTTGGATAACGAAGTAGCAATCGAAACTGCTATTCACTATGTCGAGAACAACCCCGTCGAAGATGGCAAGCCGAAACAGAACTGGCCATTTGTTACACCTTTTCGTGGCATCGAAAAGAATTGGGTGACATACCACTGAGTGCGTTTAGCGTTGTTTGAGTGTTGGCCGTGGAGGTGCTTGCTTTGCTAAACGTCGTTTACGGGCGGGTTTGGGTTTGGGCCGAGAGGGTTAGGACCGTTTAGACCCGCTCGTGATGCGGACTGCAAGCCGACCCCGTCGCCGCTGGCTCCGGGTCAAACGAAATACAGCTGCACATGCGTGCGAAGGTGTCTTTTTTAAAACGGTAGCTTGACGTTAAACTTGCCAAGCATGGTATAGATGTCGATCAGTGCATGGTTCATCATTTGTTCACCAGCGCCGAGTTCCACCCAACTAACAGCAGGGTCAGCACCGTAGCCTCCTTCGGCTGCGGCTTCGATCGTAGGAAAGTACATGTGGTGACCATTGCAATAACCGAAAAAGAAGGTCTCAGCGGCTCGCGATCGCTCTTTTAATCGCAACGCATGCTGACAAAAGAACTCGCCCGATCCACCCACCAAAGCCAACTCGCGATTGATCAGAATGGTTGTCAACCGCGGATGTATCAGATCATGCTTGAGATCCTCAGTCATCGAAGCTGCCGCCAACTCGGGAAAGAAGGCGTTACTGAACAAGATCGTCGTGAGCGGATTACCCATCGGCATGCGTGTCTTGAACTCAAGCACTTCTTCTTTGTGCTCAAGGCGCGGCCGCTCAGGTGCACTCGTTTTGATCGTTGTAAAAAGCGCTGAGACATGCTCGGACATGGCTTTTCCGAACGCTTCGATCCCGCGAGTATCCGGCGGTGGCGATGGAGACATATCACCTGCCGCACCTTGCATGAAGACGCAGTTCGTTTTCAACCGCTCTTCAACGGCAGTCGTCATTTGGCCCGGCCAGTCGGCTGAGAAGCGGAGGTCATCGCCCGGCTGCATAGTCGCATGCGCGGCAAAGTTGACGACGATCGCAATCGGCATTCCAGAAGTATCGTCGAATCGAATCACACCCATTTCGTTATCCACAGGTTTCGGTTCAATCTTCGAATGGCGATTGCGATTCATGGCTACCGGCTTGGCTCCCCAACCAATCTTTGCATCGCGAACATCGGCAGCGGCGGCATCGATCACTTCAATCAACTTCGTTTCCAAGTCACGAGAATAAGCCACTGCATCATCAAAACTCCCTTTGCCCTTGCCTGGCTCATCCAGCAGTTCGATCACTGGGCCATGATGCGTATGCGAGCCCGATATGAGAATCAGCCCAACTCCTGAGTGTTCTTTTATGGCTGCACGAATTCGAAGCATCATGGCATCCGTAGGTGAGCGGCCAAGATCAAGCCCCACGATCGCCAGTTTTTCCGTGCCGATATCGATGACAACTGCTTTCGCAAACAACGGATCATGGACACCAGTCGACAGCGCGGCATGTCGGGCGCCGTAACCCCACATGGGCGTCGGTCTTTCAGGTGTGATGTCACACTTCGCAAAGCCAACTTTAAAATGGCGAGCCTCTGCGATGGATAATGAAGAAGTAACGAAAACACAAAACAGTGTAAGTGATCGGCAGAAAATCATGATGAAAAACCCTTTGGAGCTCCGGGCTAACAGCTGGTTTGTGAGGAGCTGTTGCGTGAATGTGACATGATACCAGCTAACGGGTGACCAGCGGTAATGCTGCTGGCCTTTTTAGTGAGCCGACGGCGCTAGCGGCGGGTGAACGAAGTGGGTGACGTTCATAACCAGTAGTCCATCTACCGGTCATCTCTTCGAAGTGAGCCGTTGGCCATTGGGTAGTCACCTATATATCTTGCGTCGCCCACTTCGGTCGCCCGCGGCTAGCGCCGTCGGCTCACAACACGGCAGCTAGGGTGAGTCAGGCTTATATGCGACGGCTGGAGAGTTGGTAAACGGCTCTTGCTTTCTTAGCGAGTTTGGTGAACGATAGAAATGGACATGCATCTATTCCTCGATGCATCTATTGACCTCTAGGCCACTCGCGTCAGCTCTACCATGCCAATCTATGTTTATGAAATCATTCGCGACGACAACCAAGACGGTGAGACCTTTGAAGTCCTCCAAGGACTCAACGATCCGCCACTGACGGTGCATCCGGACTCTGGACAACCTGTACGCCGCTGCTTGTCCGTTCCATCGATCACCGGCACTTGGTCCGACTCAAAAAACAAATCACGACTAAGCGATAAAAACCTAAGCGACAAGGGTTTTACAAAGTACGTCAAATCCGGCGACGGAATGTATGAAAAACAAGCTGGCAAAGGTCCCAGTAAAATCTCGGCCAACGAGTTGAAAAGTCGTCAATCAGGCGGGTAGCGTAATGCGATGTTTCAGTACGGCTGCTGGTTTCGTGCACCGGCGCCCCGGTTTCTCACGAAACCAGCTACCTTTGCTCGTCAAAATGCTTAACAACTTAATTGCGAGTCACAGCCTCATCCAAGTTCAAGATCAAGTTCGCAAGTAATGTATAAGCCGCCAACTCGGTAGGCTCATTTGTAAGCGAAGGACGACTTTGGCCGAAGTTGATCAGCTTTACTGCGCCTTCGCGATCGCCCTCAAAACGTTTTGTAAAGCCATCAAGGGCCTTTGAAAGCTGCCGCAATTCAACTTCGTCGGGGAATCTAGAAAGCACCAGATGAACCATGGCTGCGATTCGAGAGTTGGCGTCGGCGGTCGATTGCTTAATGACCCGTTCACCAAGCGCGCGAGCGGCTTCGACGTGTTGCACATCGTTCATCAATTGTAGAGCCTGCAGCGGCGTGTTGCTGCGCTCACGAACTGGGCACAATGTCTCTCGGTTGGGCGCATCAAAGTTGCTCATGAATGGCGGCGGCGCGGTACGTTTGATAAAACCATACAAACTCCGGCGGTAAAGATCAGGACCATCGGCTTCAAGGTAATAACGCGTGTTGCTGTCGCCATATCCAAGCGGTTCCCAAATGTTCGGTGGTTGATAACCATTAAAACCCGGACCGCCCAAACGACGATTCAACAATCCACTAGCTGCCAGCGCGGCGTCACGAATCTGCTCGGCGTCCAAGCGAATACGTGGTCCACGCGCGAGGTAACGATTGGCTGGATCAGCGGCAAGGTTCTCAGGGTCACAATGCGAACGTTGCTTAAACGCGGCCGTTGTCACAAGCATCCGCACTAACCGACGTACGTCCCATCCCATCTCGCGGAAATCACTGGCTAACCAGTCAAGCAACTCCGGATGCGTCGGCGGAGCACCCTGTGCACCAAAGTCATCGCCCGTTTTTACAATGCCGGTACCAAAGATCTGCTGCCAGAATCGATTCACGGCAACACGAGCCGTTAAGGGATGTTGATCGCTGACCAACCACTTTGCTAAATCCAATCGCGATGCACGACCTCCCGATGCAATCGTCAGCGGTGGCAAGCATGCAGGTGTACCAGGTTGTACTGCGGCTCCCGGCTGGTCGTATTGGCCGCGTGTCATCACGAATGCCTCGCGAGGTTTCTCGAGCTCGCCGTACACCAACGAGACAGGAATCGAGTCTTGAAGCGATACTAGGTCATTCGACGATCGTTGCCAGGTAGCTCGGGCTTGCTGCAAATCTGAAGTGACCGTTCTAGCGATATGCTTAGCGAACTGACTGCGGACTTGAAACTCAGTTCCTTCGCTAAGTCCTTCGCGCTTCCCTTCTTTCAAAGCACTGGCGACTTCTTTGGGAACAACGGAAATCGTTTTACCCTTTGCAAAAGTCCACCAAGCGTCGAGCGATGCTCGAGGATCTTGCGGTGCTGGTTCGCTGCCTTTTATTACCAGACCGTCCCACCAGCAAATCCCGCCGAACTGGGCCAGCACGAACGAGTCCACAAATTTGCCGGGTTCCAAATTCAGTCGATCGGCGGGAATGGTCAGCTTTGACCATTCATTCACACTAGGCAGGTCACCCATTCGAACTTGCTTGTCCGAGTTGAAATCGCCTTTACCGAGTGCTTTGACATCGCCCCAGCCAAACCTGCGTTGGCCAGCACTTGTGTTCAGTTCGACCATGACACCGCGCGGCGGATGACGTTTGTCGATTCGCAGCCAAATCTCCAACTCAGGTTGTTGTGGCACACAGCGAGGGATCAACCCGCCATCAATGTTCTCTTGATAATAGTCACCGAATTCTTGACGCAGCGCACGCTTTCCAACTGGGATCGGCATTTGGTCGGCCGTTGCCCACACCTCAGCATTTCGCGATGTGTTGCGATGCGAGGCCCCTAAAGGCAAGTCGTCATCGAACCACACATCGTAGACTCGTTTTGCCGTAGCATCTTGCTTCGCAGATAATCCTAAGAAATCTTCCCATTTAGCAACTGCAGTATCCGCCGACTGTTGCAATAGCTTGTCGGCGGCAGTTTGCAGTTCTTTCAATCTCGCAATCTCAGCATCCTGTTCAGGAGTCGACAATGATACTGCTGGAGGAGTATCGATAGCGTTACCATCCATCGCAGGATCCAAATTGCTGTAGTAGAACGCATACAGGGAGTAGAACTCTTTGGCCGAAAGCGGATCGTATTTGTGGTCATGACATACCGCGCATCCCGCTGTTAGCCCCATCCAAGTTTGAACTGTAGTGCTTGCGCGTTCGACTGCATAACGAAATAGAAACTCATCCACAATCGCGCCACCTTCACCGGTCGTTACATTGCAACGATTGAATCCTGTCGCAATCCGTTGGCTCTTCGTCGCGTTAGGAAGCAAGTCACCAGCGATCTGCTCGACGGTAAAATCTTTGAACGATTTGTTTGTATTGAAGGCATCCACGACCCAATCGCGATAAGCCCAAATCGAACGCACATTGTCCAAGTGCAGACCATGCGTGTCACCATAACGAGCCACGTCCAACCAATGCCGAGCCATCTCTTCGCCGACTTGTGGCATCTTCAAATATCGGTCAACCATGTTTTCATAGGCGATCGGTGAACTGTCGAGCAAGTAAGCATCGATTTCGCTGGTCGTTGGTGGAAGGCCGGTTAGCGTAAAGGCAACGCGCCGAATCAGCGTCGGCTTGTCGGCTTCCGGTTGAGGCGTCAGCTTCTTAGCGAACATGCTTGCGGCTAGAAATTTATCGACTGGGTTCACCTGCCAATTTGTCGGTGCGGTTGGAACCTCTGGAATATTAGGGCGCACGATGGGCTCGAATGCCCAGTGGCTTTGGTAGTTCGCACCTTGCTCAATCCACTTTCGCAGCGTCTCTTTTTCTTCAGCCGACAGTTGGCGGTTCGCGTCCGGCGGTGGCATGACCTCATCGGGATCCGTCGAAGTGATACGTTTCCAAAGTTGGCTTTCGTCAGGCTTACCGGCTACGATCGCCGCGACTTTTTCGTCACCCCTTGGAGTAAGTGCTCCGGCGGACGTATCGAGCCGCAGGTCGCCTTGGCGGGCTTTCTCGTCTAAACCGTGACATCGCAAACAGGTCGCCGAGAGAATTGGCCGAATGTCGCGATTGAACTGCAGCGTCTCCTCGGCAAGCAACGCACCGTTTAAACTCGAGGCTACGTAGGCAGAAAGAATCCAAAGTGGAGCCAATAAGTTAAATTTCAGGATCATGGAAACACTTTTTTGGCGAGTTGGTTTTCGAATGAAAACAAGGCAGGAATGGGAGCAGACGATCGACGGCATTCTGTCGTACTATCTTTTTAGTATAGCCTTTATAGTATAGCTGGTTTTTGACGGAACTATACGTAGCCTCGGCTTCCAGCCTGGGGGTAAGTTCGGATTGTCAGAAGGTATGCCCAGGTTACGGCTTTTCTAGCAGAAGTCGCGGGTAATAGTCCCCCAGACAGGATGTCTAGGCTACGAGGAGCTGTTTGACCACTTTAATCGCTTGGGCGTCCGGCAGAATGGCCCCTGGAACGTTCTGCTTAAAAGTGCCGTGAAGCTGGTTGCAACCCGTAGCCCGAAGAATCGCAAACGCGTTATGGGGACGAATTCCCGCACCCGGCAAAATCTCGATGCGTCCTTGACTTTGTATCACTAGTTTTCGAAGTTGCTCGGCCCCAGCCTCAGCCGCCTGCGCCCCACCTGACGTCAGCACACGATCGATGCCAAGATCAATCAGTCGCTCTAGCCCGCTGGACTGATCGCGAAGTTGGTCAAAGGCCCGATGCATGACCAAAACTTTATCGGCTATCTGCTTGCGAAGCTCCGCCATAAAGTTGATGTCGATCGCTCCAGAATCTGTAAGGGCTCCGACGGCAACGCCATCCGCTCCGTTTGCGAGCAATCGCTCGAGATCGCGTAGCATCGACAACTGGGTCTCGCGGTCGTAAACAAAACTGTTCGCGTGTGGTCGCAACATGGTGATTAGCGGGATCGTGGTTAACTGTCTAACGGCAATCAAATCCTCTAATGCTGGCGTTAATCCATCGAAGTCCAGACGGTCGTTCAACTCCAAACGATCCGCACCGGCATCGATAGCAATTTTAGCTCCTTCAAAGCCTTCAACACAAACTTCGACAAGTGGATGCATGCAAACGAACTTTAGTAACAAATTTTGCAAAAAGCGCTAAATGTGGCAATTGCTAGCATTCGATTCTAATGGATGTTCGCAACTCAGTTTTGCAAGTAAATGGATGCCGTGGAAGATTGAAAAGTGAGCCGACGGTGCTAGCTAGCCGCGGGTTTCGAAGCAATAGTCGATCATAACAACCAGACCCAATTTAATGGCGCAGAATCAAAAAGACATCAGCATTGGCTAGACGGTAAACGGATTCTTTGCTGTCGCTAGTCACCTAGCGGGTTCAGCGGGCGAGGACGCCCAATGTCACTCACTTTCTCGACTTTGCAAAATCGCAACACCTCAGTACGGTTGGACTAATCAGCCGGAACGCGTTAGAGAGCGTCCCTCTTAGGAATGAACTTGAAAACGCGGATTTACAGGTGATTTATCAGCCGGAAGGCGTTAGCCTCCGGTTCAATACACACCCGGAGGCTAACGCCTTCCGGCTGATAAGACTATACCACCATAATGACCAGCTTCAGTTCAAACTCCTAATGGAGACGCTCTCGTTAGCCTCCGGTTCAAGACACAAAAGGAGGGAGGCTCACGCCTACCCTCAGATAAGACTTT
>JANODD010000007.1:0-2432 GCA_031412515.1 Planctomycetia bacterium
GCTTCGACTTTGGCCCCAGTCAGCGCTCGGGTCGCACCTCTGCGTTGCCCTATCCTCTGCTGGGTTAAGGGAAACATACAACGTAAAATAATGTCCCGCAAACTATTGACAAACCAAAGTTTTTCATAGAAGTGGCACACGAAATATGAACCTTGCGTCTCGGGTTCGACTTGAACTCGCCTTATTAAGGAAATCACCCGCAGAATTGACTCTCGAATCGTTCCCGCTACTTCGAGATGCGAAAACTGTGTAAACTGGGGCGTGTTACGATTCTCGGCTCAATCACTTTACCCTTCAAAGTCCGGGTATGAGCCTTCGAACGGAAATCGGCCAGATAGGAATGGCGCATGAATCATAGCGGTGAAGTTAATGGCAACGGCGACATGCCGATTTCGAGCGAATCGATCGCACGCTTACAAGCGGCTCGCGAACGCATCACAGCTCAACTCGGCAAAGTCATCGTGGGTCAGCAGGATGTGATCGACCAACTGCTGATCAGTATCTTCAGTCGTGGTCACTGTTTGCTCGAAGGCGTGCCGGGCCTGGCCAAGACGCTGCTCATCAGCACTCTGGCGCGGACGCTCAGCCTATCGTTTAGCCGTATTCAATTCACGCCTGACTTGATGCCGGCCGACATTACGGGCACCGAAGTCATCGAAGAACAACACGGTGGCGGTCTGCAACGGCGTTTCATGGAAGGTCCGCTGTTCGCCAACGTGATTCTGGCTGACGAAATTAATCGGACACCGCCAAAAACTCAAGCTGCTTTGCTGGAAGCGATGCAAGAACGGCAAGTCACCGTCGGTCGCCAGCGACATACACTCAGCGATCCGTTCTTCGTGCTGGCTACGCAAAACCCGATCGAGCAAGAGGGAACTTACCCGTTGCCCGAAGCGCAGCAAGACCGCTTTATGTTCAAGATTCTCGTCGACTATCCATCCTTCGACGAGGAGTTGGAAGTGGCCCGTCGGACGACTTCGCGTATCAAGTCGGATGTGGAATCGGTCTTGTCAGGTCAAGAGATTCAAGAGCTGCAAGATCTAGTGCGAAGTGTGCCAGTCGCTGATCACGTCATTCGCTATGCCCTTGCGATCGTTCGTCAAACACGCGTTGGCACCGAAGGTGTACCGAGTTTCGTGAATGAGCAGATCAGTTGGGGAGCCGGGCCTCGGGCGGTGCAGTTCCTGGTACTGGGTGGTAAGGCTCGTGCGCTGTTGAACGGACGGACTCACGTTTCGGTCGAAGATATTCAAGCCCTTTCAAAACCTGTGCTGCGACATCGGATGGTGGTTACCTTCGCTGCCGAAAGCGATGGCATTTCCACGGATGATGTAATTGACCGATTGGTTTCTGAGACACCTACTTCAGAGGATGAGTTAACACGCGATGCCCGCTTCAAGAAGATTTTTGCCTCCTGAGGCAGTCAAGCGGGTCGCGCGGCTTGAATTGCGAGCCCGTCAAATTGTCGAAGGTTTTTTGTCAGGTGCTCACCGCAGTCCGTATTTCGGGCAATCGGTCGAGTTCGTGCAACATCGTCAATATGTTGCTGGCGATGACGTCCGTCACGTCGATTGGAAAGTATGGGCTCGCCAAGATCGTTTGGTCATCAAGCAATACGAAGAAGACACCAATCTCCGTTGTTCTTTGCTCGTCGATAGTTCCGCGAGCATGCTTTACGGACACGGCGAAAACACCAAGTTCGAATACGCCTGCACTCTTGCCGCTTGCTTGGCAATGTTAGTGCTCAAGCAACAGGACGCCGTTGGCAGTGTGTTATTCGATAGTCGCATTCGATCGCGTGTGCCACTTCGGTCGAGCCAAAGTCATCTGAACGACATCCTCAATTCGCTCGAAAATTCCAAGCCAGCCGATAAGACGAACCTCGATACGGTCTTCAAAGATGTCGTGCAAACGTTTCCGAAACGTGGGTTGATGATTTTGATCAGCGACCTGTTGGGAGCCGAAGAGAGTTCATTGCGAGGTATTGACACGTTGCGTCGTGCAGGGCATGACGTGATGGTCCTGCATGTGCTCGATGACGACGAATTAGACTTTCCGTTTGCCGACCCGACGCGTTTCGAGGGGCTCGAGTCGCTCGATTCGTTGACTTGCAATCCGCGAGCTTTACGTGACGGTTACATTGAAGCCCTTGAACGATTTTTGCAGCGTGTGCGAAGAGCGTGTGCGGCATCGAAGAGCGATTACTTGTTGATTCGGACCAGCGATGCTCCCGATGCGGTTTTATCAAAGATATTGAATGGAAGAATGCATGCGGTACGTAAGTGAATTCAATTCGTGTGCCACTTGCTGAGCCAGTGTTAACTTTGAACGATTCCAGTCATGTAAAACACGAATGTATTTAGGAGAAAATTGGACACTGTACGCAGGTCACCACCGAGTTTACTCGGTGGAATCATGACTTTTGGGCTAAA
>JANODD010000008.1:0-14498 GCA_031412515.1 Planctomycetia bacterium
ATTGAAGAAAACTAAGAAGTATCACGTTCGAGAAATTCTCGATTACGAAGAAACACTAAGGAATGAGTCCGAAGAAGAACGGAGAAGGTGGCTGATGCCAAACCGTTGGTTTTGGCTCAATTAAATCCGTTGGTCACAGTATCTTCGGAAGCGAGTTTTCTTCAGATCGCGCCGGTACTTTCTGTTGCTCTAACCGACCGGTTTTCCGTGGCTGTTGGTCCAACGATTACAACTGGAGAAGCTAGTGTAGAGCCATTTGTGTTCGCGGCTCCCAATACGAATGGTCAATATGCCGAAGCGCGGGCGACTCGTTATGGTTGGGGCGGCGGTGCGCAAGCGGGAGTTTATTTTGTTGCGAACGACTACTGGCGTTTTGGTGCGTCGTTGAAGACGAAGCAATGGATGGAACCGCTTCGTTTCTTCTCAACTGATGCCAGTGGCGCCGATCGCTTGTTGAAACTGAATTTTGATTTGCCTACGATCCTCTCTCTCGGAGCCGGTAATACGCCTGCAGAAAATTGGTTAATTGCTTTTGATATCCGGTATTTTGACTACCACAATTCCAGTGGCTTGGGCGATGATGCGGTCTATAACAGCGACGGATCGCTCGGCGGACTAGGTTGGAGGAGCGTCATAGCCACTGCCCTGGGCGTTCAATATATGTGGAGCGAGAGAGTCTCCCTTCGTGGCGGCTACACTTACAACGAGAGCCCTATCAAGAAGGATCAAGCCTTCTTCAATACGGCGACTCCGCTCCATTATCAGCATATGCTGAGCAGCGGTTTTGGTTACGCATTAGCAAAAAATGTTGACGTAAACATGGCCTATTCATACATGCTGCCAGCCGAATTGCGTGGGCCAATCACGCTGCCAAGCGGCAATATTCCCGGCTCAAGCGTGAACAACAGTCTCAATGTTCACTTCTTAAGTTTCGGTGTGGTTGTTAAGTACTAGCTTGGTACAGTTCGTGTCAGCTTCGATTATGGCGATGTTCGTTAGTTCC
Organism: Planctomycetia bacterium; assembly: GCA_031412515.1. Taxonomy (GTDB): domain Bacteria; phylum Planctomycetota; class Planctomycetia; order Pirellulales; family Pirellulaceae; genus Aureliella. The sequence continues at coordinate 1,004 of JANODD010000008.1, forward strand.
GACCTGCATCTAGCACTTGATAGATACAGGCGAACGCAAGCTGGAAGCATAGGTCACTTTTAGCCATTGTGGTTGACCAATACTCAAAAATTCCGCCAAAAATATAAAGTACTCAACGAATTTTCTTGTGTTGGCTTCTCGCCAGCGAATAGTATGAAGGCTCTGCGAACGGTCGGAAAAAGCTAGTCATTTGCCCCAAGTATTCCCCACCGCTGCGGACTCACCTGTCCATCGACGCGATTGCATACCTTGCCCCGGAGAAACAACATGCGTCACTTTCGTACCATCGCGCGCACTTTGCTAACTGCGATATCGGCTTTATTGGCTAACTGCTCAGTGTCTGCCCAGACCGATAGCCTCGTCAAGCTCGATCAGAATTGGAAACCAGGTTGGAAGCGCGATGAGGCCAACTGGTATCACCACGCCAGCCAAGGCACGATGCTCATGCCCTATGATTGGTTCATGGTGCTCGAGCAACCTAATACAACAACTTCGAACGAGCCGAAGATGTTCAGTGACCTGAAATTCCTCAGGCAGTTTGGTTTTCTTCCCAGTGAACCGAACGACATATACAATCCAGGCAATCTTCCAGTTGGTTTTGCGATCACGGACAATTGGGTTGACCCGAACAACACGGTTCCCAAATTACCCGTTCGAGCTTTGGGGCTGACGTGCGCGGCGTGCCATACCGGCGAAATCAAATATGGCAATAATCGCATCCGCATCGAAGGTGGATCAGCGATGATCAACATAGGTGCATTCCAAAAAACACTGGGCCAGGCGTTGTTCCTAACCAATTCGAGCTCTGAGAAGTTTGATGCGTTCGCGAATCGTTGGTACAAGAGTCAAGAAAAGAACTTCGTCAAGATTTTTCCCGATATAGAAAAAGACGCCACGATTGCTGATGCCTTTAAGCTGCGAGTGAAGGCTGCACTTAAAGATGAGGTGGAAAAGGCTGTTACGAAACTGCTGGTGGAACAGCGAACGGAAGCTGAACTTGGACTTCACACTGTCGACGCGGGCTTTTCGCGAACCGATGCGATGGCGCGGATTGGAAATCGCGTCTTCAGTAAACGGGGGAAAATGAACCTTGCCGATACCAATGCGCCCGTCAACTATCCACATATTTGGGATGCATCGTGGTTCTATTGGGTTCAATACAATGCCTCGATTCGACTGCCGATGGTCCGCAATATTGGCGAAGCTTTAGGCGTGGGTGCCGCCATGAATGAAAATTTCGAATCCACGGTGCATGTCGAGAACTTGCACTTGATGGAAGACCAGTTGTCAGGAGCGACGCCTTTTTCGGGTTTGCAGGCACCTGCTTGGCCGGAGGACAAACTTGGTGAGATCCAAGGCTTTAAAAATGCGGACGGCTTGTGGAAAAAGGGAAAAGAGCTTTACAAGACACACTGCATTCATTGCCACTATCTCATCGAAGACTACCAACGGACCGAACATTTAGAACGCGTTGAAAATAAGCCATACTGGACTTGGCCCAATCAATTTGGTCGTAAGTACATGAAGCAACCATTCATCAACTTCTTGGACATTGGCACCGATCCATCAGCAGTACTGGAATTTTACGAACGCGTCGTATACGCGGGCTCGGTCGAGGACGAGAAATCGACTTTGCCAGCCGGTGAAGCGTTGGCGAAGATCACTGACAAAGTGCGAGACTACGAGTACACGAGGTTGAATTTGAGCGCCGCCCAACAAGCGAAGTATGACGGTTATCGCGAGCTCAATACCGAAGAGGCGGCGATTGCACGATTGGACTACAAGGCAAGACCGCTCAATGGTGTTTGGGCGACAGCCCCGTTCCTCCACAATGGTTCGGTTGCAAACCTCTACGAATTGCTGCTCCCTGCGAAGCAGCGGATGAAGAGCTTTTATTTGGGGTCGACAGAATTTAATACTAAGAACATTGGATTTGATACCAAGTGGGCCGAAGGAAGCTTTTGGATGGATACAACGATTCCTGGAAACCTGAATACAGGACATGAGTTTCGAAATTTCACACCTGAAGAAGAAGCCCACTTAACTCCATTCCAATTGCAAAAGCTTTCTGAAAACAACGGCTGGGCGGTAGGCGGGCGCGTCGGTCCGCTGGTCTCCGACGATGATCGATGGGCACTGATCGAATATGTTAAGTCCCTCGGCAGTCCACAACCGGGCCAGGAACGTGCGCCGTCCGGTGAACAACAAGCTATTAAGAAGTTGGCTCAGATGCAGGCTCTAGCTCACAGGAACAGTCTGGGGGCTGACGGGAGGACTCATCCAGAACTGCGCGGCCAACATCCGAAGTCTCACGGTGTCGTCCGGGCGAAATTCAAAGTCGCCGAAAATTTGGAAGAACGATTTCGAGTTGGAATCTTCGCGCTGCCCAACGAGTATTTTACCGATCCAGCAGGCTGTGATGCGTTGATTCGCTTTTCGAATGGTGACGGCGAAAACGACGACGATCGTGTAAAAGACGCCCACGGCATGGCAATCAAGCTGCGTCATCCAAAAGATAGCTTGAAAAGTCAGGATTTTGTGTTAGCAGATAACGCAACCTTTTTCGCAAGAGACGCTGAACACCTAATGCAATTCATGGTTAAGGTGATGCAAGCACCCAAAGGCCAGGAACGCGAAAATATCAAAATGCAATTGGCGACAACCACGCACACAGGGCTTCAGGGATTCAAGAAACATCTCAATAGTCCACTCGAAACAGAATACTACAGCCAAACACCCTATAAATTCGGCGACCTAGGAGCGAAGTATAAAGTTGCGCCTAGCAAAGCTTCGCTCGACACGCAGAGCGGCAAAGCGGCTCAGTCAAAGGATGGACTTCGTGAAGCCCTGGTTACGCGATTGGCGAAAGGCAATGCCCCCTTTCAATTCGACTTCTTGATCCAATTGCAGACTGATGTCAAGAAAATGCCGATCGAAGATGCGTCCGAGAAATGGGAGTCTCCCTTTATCAAACTAGGGACCATCACGATCGAGCCCCAGGAAATTGATCCAAGCTTCGGTATGAGTACGATTTTCAGTCCATGGAACGCTCTTCCTGAACACCGTCCGCTCGGCGGCATCAATCGCGCTCGCCAAGGCATCTACAGCGACAGTGTGCGCCTACGTCATAAGATGGAAGATCTAGCCATCAAGGCAGGTCCACCGCCCCAGCAGCAAACGCCTCAAGATCCTGTCACTTCCGTCAACCCAATCGCCAACATTAAACCTCCCGTTGAAGCCGGTCCTGGCCAAGTTGACAGGCGAATTAAAGGGCAATTCAAGAAAGAGGACTTTGGTTATTCGTTGCCTATCGACAAAGAACTGTATCCAAAATTTCCTTATACCTACAAGAACTGTACGATCCTAACGTACGAGTATGAAACAGATCCTGAGGCTGCGGCAAAGTTCCTGCCGAATCATTTGACTCTCGATGAAAAACCTCGAGTCAAAATGTTATTCGCAACCTATCCAGATTCGAATCTTGGGACTTACAACGAAGTGGCTCAATCGTTGATCTGCCAGTACGTCGACAAAGATGGAAAGCCGGTCGAATACAATTATCCGCTCCGCATGCATGTGACATCGGATCGGGCGATGGCGGCAGGCCGCGAGATTGCTGGAATTCCCAAGAAAATGGGCTCAATTGATTTCAGCAACGCTGAGTCAAAGTATAACAGCCATCTCAATGATCACGCTGGCAAACGAGTCTGCTCGGCAACCATGAACCAAGACAAACTCATTCTGAAAGTTGATCCCAATTCCCCCATCAGCGTGCTCAACTATCTCTCGGTACGTATCGTACCCGGCGCCACAGATGCGAATACTCCAAAGGTCCGTGAACTCGTAGCATCCACCTGGATACTGGGGCCTGGTGAAATGTGGCGTGGAACCGGGACGCTTGAACTTCAGCCGTCCGAGGGCGACCCCTATCATCGCCTTCCGATCGTCGCAGTGTTAAAAAACATGGTCTATCGCGGCGATATGGAGGCTAGATCACTCAAAGTTCTCTTGCCCGAGTTTTGATCATCGCAAACTTGACATCGCATTCTCGATCGCCTGGCCACGCTTTTCAGAAAGTACAGCGTGCCAGGTGTCGAGCCAAACAACAGCATTGGACTTATTTAAGTTGGAGAGTTCGAGCTGCACGTTAGCGATCTGAATAGATAGCGCTTTCAGCTTAGACGTTTCTACGACCGTCATCTCGTTCTCTTCACTCCTTTTCCCATGCCCTTGTTCCTTCAGTCCGTCAACTTCACTCAGCTTGTCTCGTTTTAGTTTTTCCAGCTTGACATTTTCTATCCCAATGGACGTTACAACCTGTTTCTTGGCATCCCAAGCTACTCGATCAGCGCTTGCCCTCAGCCTCGTCCAAGCTTGCTCAGCTGCTTTTTTTAGACTGCTTTCTTGTCGAGATCCAAGCTCGGGTCGCTCCTTCATTTTTGCAACGGCTTCTCTGACAAACTCGCAATGTGCACAGGCGATTTTGAGTACACGATTATATTCTTGCATACTGTGATCGGCGACACCGGGAACAAACCGTTCCATCAAACTTCGGTGCTTCGTATTGACAAACGGCGAACGCAAAAGCGAACCAACTCGACCAAAAAACAAATCGAATGGCCACAACAATTTTGGCCGCAATAGCTTTACTCGGCTTGATCGATTTAGGAAGAATATATTTCCAACATCCGCATAATCGTAAGACTTCATCAGGGTCTCGGAGTCTGTTTGCACAACTTTTACCATAGATTCTTGAGCGCCCGCTTGCTGCTTAGAAGCACCTCGTCTGAAAAACATGCTACCTACGCGAAATACCCAGCGAATCGACTTCGGAGGAATCATCGTGACGATATCACAGTTATTCACAAAGCGGTAATGTCGATCGCTTGTACCCGAATAACCGCCCACGAACTTTCCATCTCCCACCCTCGGCTGGCCGAATGTAAAAACGCCGCTGATCTGGTCAGCACTAATCACTTCATCGCGGACCAATCGATAAGCAGCAACCGTAGCAAGCGCACCGCCGAGGCTGTGGCCCGTAATCCACACCTGCTTATTAGTGGGCGATTTGAATGCTTCCCACACCGGATTTTGTTCAATCTGTTCCCAAACACCATGCAGAGCGCTCCAAAATCCTTCATGAAATTTGGCAGGCTGTGACTTGGTTTTCTTGTTCGGGTTCGCGTCGTCGCTAGTCGGCTTTTTCTTCTTTTCAGGAACCTCCACTTGCCAGGCACGCATATCTGTAATGATGTCGCCCATCTTGTGCATCTCTGTACCGCGAAAGCAGAGAATGACCAATTCGTCGTTGCTGGCTATGAAGTACTCAATCCCGTTCTTTGATTTGAAATCTACGGTGGTGTTTCCACCAGTGTTTGTCGCCTCTGCCGCCCAGGTCTTATCGATGTATTGACGGATACGAGACTCCGCTCGCGTCGACCAGAGTCGATGAGCCAGCTCATAGCGGAGAGTTGTCATCCGCATTGGCTCCGTAACTGAAAACCATTTCCATGGACTCAGAGTCGGAAATGATTTTAAACGTTTACTTTGCAACACGTCTGCGATTGCATCGAGTCCGTTTTCATCGAGCCCCTCATAAACGACTCTCGCTTTGCACGAAGCGTCTGGATTCGACGATTTCTGAATTTTCTCGACAAACTCGTTGATGGCATTTTCCCATTTTTCCCGATCGGCCTTCGCATCCTCACTCATTAGCGTTGCATCGGAATGCTGTTCTAAAAAGGAGTTCCAAATTAGTTCCCATTTCTCCATTTGCGCATCGTCCGAACGGTCGATGGGGGGTGGGTATATATATTCCGCGCATTCGCCGAGCCATTTAGCTTGCTGATAAAAACGCTCTAACTCTTCAAAACTCCTATTCGGATCCGCCCGGCCACCTTTGAACGCATCAGAGATTTGATCCGCTTGTAACATGATGGACCCTTTCCACTATTTGACTGACCCGCATTCAATCGAAGTACATGCGATAGGTGAAGTTAAGACTAGCAGTTTTAAATCGGAATTCAATCTCGCCGAGGCAACGCATTCGATCCACTTTTGCTTCTTCTCTGCAGGCGGGGTCAGTCGTTGCCGACCTTGATTCCAAAAATCTTGACGATCAGTTTGCAGACTGCGCGTCTTGGAATTATCGGTATACCAGAGCTCACCGAGCGCAAGTTTTGGCACGAAGTGGCGCCCGATTGATTTGTGCAATAGACGATCAGCGGCCCTGTTGCTTTGATGGTCGATTAAGCGATTCAAAAGCATTCCTGAAGAGCTATTCGCAGAGAATTGGCCCCTGGGTGCAATTAACAGTCGAAATAAAACGTGTGATCCAGTGATCCGGTTGGGGTGACCGATGCGTCAAGTGTAGAAAGAATCTGTCCTCAAATGTTTATGGGCCGTAGCACGATTTGGCTTGTACCGACATCAAGAAGTCGGGCTCTGGGATCGATCTTAACCGCAAGAGATTGGAAGGCCGCAGAGGTGAAAATCCCGCAGATTTAGTCTGCGGATTGTTCGGATTTTCACTAAATCGAGACGTGGCAATGAAAGGCGACGAGGGCTTATGGTATTAGCACAGAACGCTTCGCCGAGTCGCTGACGCTCAGCTCTCGCGATGTTGCGGCCTCAGCGATAGACCAGCCCAAGGTCGGCTAAAACTCTTCGGCCACTTACACTAAAAAGCGATTTCTTTAGTGAAAAGCATAACGATCCGCCGGGCAAGCCGGAGGTATTCAAACTCAACTACGGAAATCCTAACTCGCACCGGTGGGGCACACCGGTGCGAGTTAGTGGCGAACATTTGGGACAAAGTTCCTACAATCGCACCAGTGCTTGGCGCGATTCTCGCTTCGGGCGTCGGTACCGTTGCGGTTCTCATGAGTAGATCGCGCGCCGAGAATCTGTGTAATAGAAATTCAGCGCAAAGCCCTACTAACTATCGCTTCGTATGGATCTGGATCTGCTGGAGAAGGTTGTTGAATCAGCCAGTTTCTGACGAAGCTCGCAACGTCGATGCGATGGCTATTTCTTTGCAGTCGGATCTTCATGAGTGTGAGTTGACGGTTCGGACTTATACTCGGGCATCTTGTCGTACTCTTCATACAACACCGATGGACAGACTTCGACGTTTTCACACTGCTTGCAGACGATGTGAATCAAATCCGTACTCGACAATTGAATGTTGGAATCGTGGCACAGCTGATAAAGTTGTTTCAAGTGTGTACAAGTCATGGTTTGCTCGTTTTCAGTAGGGTATGCTTCCAGCTTCCCGAATGCATTTCTCAGGCTGGAAGCTGGCATGGATAAAAGTCGTGGATGAATACCGTAGCGGAAGCCGTCAAGGCTTTCGGAGATTGAATTTGCAGGGCCGAAGTCGCATGAACGAAATGCTTGACGCATTCCGCTACCGACTTTCAGCCATTCCAGCTGGAAGCCTTAACTAGTTTAAATCATAACTCAAAATCAGGACGCTCGGGACAATGGCCCCAAGCTACGTTGCAGTCTAAAACTCAATTGCATCACAATCTTTCGCCAAGTGCATGCCAAGTTTCAATTGCGCGGGACTCAACTGGAGTGCGATACCCAGCACGTCGGCTAACGGATTGTGGTGAATCAGTTGCGTTTGCCTCGGTCGGCATTGCTCGACCACGTCCGCAACCGCCGCCTGCCAACTGTGACCAGTTTTTTCTGCCAGGTCCTTATGCTCATCACCAAAGTTGCATTCATGCAATAACAGGTCTAGGTTGCAAAGTGCAGATATATAGGGACTGTTCGGATAGGCAGTAGTATCGGTGATATAAGCTAACCGTTTGCCGGCATACTCGATCACATAACCTACCGAGCCACCCGGATGCTCAAGCGGCATCCACTGGACGCAGTAATCTCGGTAGCCTGAAACTTGAAATGAATTGGATGAATCGGGCAGCTCAATGAACTCCATCTCCGGTTCGACGGGAAAAACTAAATCGAAATAGATCCGCTCGCGAACCGCTTTCAGCTTGGCCGCTTCGCCGAACACCCGCACACGTTTCAATTTCGTAACAGACATCGTGTCCAGCAGAAATGTCAGCCCAACGACATGATCCAAGTGAGCATGCGATAACCAAATGTCAACCGACTCACGAGGTTCGGCCAGCAACTCAGCGGTCAAACGAAAAATCCCGGTGCCCGCGTCCAGCAACAACGATAGCTCTGGGATGTAATAACACGATGTGTGGCGATCTTCGCTTGGATGATAACCAGCCGTTCCAAAACACTTAATTATCATTTAGCTTAACCATCATTGACCCGCGGGCGCTGGTACGGCAGGCTGCTGCGGAGGTGGACCAAACAATTTACCAAGCCCTTTCGACAACTGCTGTTGAATCAGTCCCGAGGCGGCTTGTTGGACTTGTTGACGACCGAACTGTTTTAGCAGTTGTAGATCCATTTGGGGACCCGTCAACGTACCTCGCACTGGAAACTGCAATGATTGTCCACGCATTCCGGCTAACAACTGGTTCTTCTCCACCCAGTCATCGGGGATCGGCATCGACGCCAGCAACTCCATGCGACCGTCAATATCCACCGTCCCGCTAGTGCTGATCGTTACATCGCCAGCTCGGATGTTCAAGTTTTTATGCGAAACCTGTCCGTTGATCATTTCGAAATCAATCTTCTGCTCCGGCATCTTTACCCAAACTTTTTGAGCGCTAACGGCTTGCGTAAAATCCTGTTTGCGAATCGCATTGATCTGCTGGACGAGGGTTATGATCTGATTCGAAAGTGGCCCAGGGCCGACCTCCGCACTGTGGATCAGCAACTGGCCGACAACAGTCTGATTGCGAGTGTTGGCTGGATTAAAGGTTGCTTGATCCAGCTTTAAACTCAAGCGGCCTTCAACCGATGTTGCATCAGCCAACAGTGGCGTTACGTACTTCAACCACGATTGGCACATCTCAGGCGTGATCGCGACATTCTCCAGCACAATCATCGGCTTTTGATAGATAATCATATCTTGAGCTGTCAAGTCGCTGGCAACATCCCAGCGGACCACTCCACCGCTAACCGGTATTTCAGCCGCCGTTGCCAATTGTCCATTCGATACAGATATAGGAACATCAGCTGGACCAATGTTGATACCGACCAATCGAGCTTGTTCCCAACCCAATCGTGTCGCAGCTTGCAAGCCAGCCAGCGAACTGCCAACGCTGTCCGCTTTGCCCTTCCAAAGAACTTCGACAGGAATCGTTTTTTGACCCGCCATCTGTAATTGACCGCCTGTCCATGGTTGAATACGTTCGGCAACCCGAGCCGCATCGTAAACAGCTTGTCCCTTGATGGCGATAATCTGTTCTGCATTGACAGTTTTGTAATTCATCGTACCTGCATAGTTGATCCACGGGGCTTCCAAGCGACAAGTATCAAGCGTCAAAGAGCTGGTCGCGTTATCCCATTTGCCGCCCAAGCCCGCTTTGATGACCGCTTCGTCCCATATTTTTGAGACCAATCGGCCGGCCAAATCACGATTCTCGAAGGCAACGTTCTTGCCTGTCGAATCGAGTGTAAATGAAGCTGCCGCAGTATTGACTTGCCAATCCAAGGTGCCTTCAACAGTCCCAGATGCAGCCATTTGTGTTGGAACAGCTCCGCCCGGTGGCAAGACCGCACCCGGTTTAGGACCGCTTTGCACGTTCTTCATCAATCGGCTTAGGTCTGCTCTAAAGCCCGCTCGTCCGACTCGACCACTGCCATCAGGAGCCGCCGCATCCGTTGCTCCCAATGTGAAGGAAGTCGCCAAGACTTCCAGTTTTTCGACAACCAAACTCGAGATATTCGACGTGTCTACGCGACCTTTAAAATTGCCAGCCATCTGCGATTCAGAAACTTGAACTTGCGCTGTACTCAATTCAAAAGGTTGCATGCGCCACGTCGCTTGCAAGACTTCGGCATGTTGCATGTCCAGTCGACCTTCAACACCCAAACTCACATTCCCGCCCAGCATCATGTCGGCGGGAAGTGCTTGAAAGGCCATGCCACGTTTTTGCCACTTGGCTAAGTCTCCAACCAATTGAACTGAAAAAGCGGCAGGTGGCAGCGTCGCTCCGGAAGTAGCGGTCGCAGCAACCAGACGCATCGGCTCGCGCAAGTCGACCGTCAGTCGTTCTTGCTCCGAAGTCAAATCCAACTGTGCAATATCAATCTGTGTTGGTGAATTGTTCTCGAGCCGCGCGGTAGCGTTGAATAATCCCTTCCAAGCGGGTTCATTCAATTGCCCGCCGACGGTGGATGCAATCACCAGCGGCGTTGTATTCAGTTCGCCTTGCGCAACAACCACGCCGGGCTGCGCTTGATTCCATTGCAGTTTCAAATCGGCTTGGCCAGTCATCTGTTTGATAGGCAGATCAACGAACTCTGACAATCGCTGCTGCAACAATGCCAAGTCTACGTTGCCATTGAATGCTCCAGCCTCAGGTGTTCCCTGCCCCTGCAAGTTACAAAACTCGGCTTGGCAAAGGCCACCGAATTGGATTTTTTGATCATTGCCCACTCCGGCTTGGACTTGCAATTTCAATGGATCATTCCAGCTCAATTGCTTGCCAGAGGCAATTGCTTTTAGTCCAGCCAACTCGAAACTCGCGCTGCTTAGCGGCGTTCCGTTTGCTGTCGTTTGTTGTGATAAAATGAACTGCGCAGTGCCAGCGATCAACTTCGTATCTTGTCGCATTGGAATAAGTGACTCAGCGGTATGAACGAGTCGAGCTAAATCCACCGCTCCACGCGCATCGACCACTGCACCAGGCAGCCAAGGTTGAGTTAAAGTTGGTGTCACAATAGGCCACGGAATCTGAGCCACGGCGGTGGCGCTTCCGAAATCACAATTCAAGACACCGTTTTCAAGTTGCAATTTTGCATCGGCTAGCGTACATCGCCCGGATGCAGCGATTTGTTCAAACTGAGCCGGATTGTTTCCAACTAGTTGCGGTGCAACGACGAACAATCTCGAAGTTTCCAACTGCTGAACATCAACGCTCCAGCGATTCGCGTCAACAATTGTTCCAGCGACTTTGGCAGAGACCGAACCGTTTAAACTCTCGATGGGTAGTTCTGGCATACGGGCATGAACAATGTGCCAAAAGTCGAGTGGGATGTGATCCATCATGGCTCGCAATTCGAAGGCAGGCTGGCCCTCGGTTTGTTTTACTTCAGCCGCTATGGTTCCCCCACGGTCAGCACTTGCACCCGGAATCGCGATGAATGCGCTGGTCGCTGCTTGACTTGAACCAACGGGAACTGTTTCCGCCGCCAAGTTGGCTTGCAACTTAATCGGGCCAATCACTTGCTTTGCGTTTGGCAGTACGACGGACAGTTCAGGTACATTGAGAATCCAGCTTTGTGAACTATTGCGAGAACTCAGGTTGAAGCGAGTGTCAACGACTTCGATCGCACCCAAGTAGCTCGTTGATTTGGCGCTAGGATCTGTGGGTGTTGCGGATGGTTGATCCAGCATTGGCTTAAGAGCCTGTTCGATGTTGCTAGTGCCGTCATAGGTTACCACGTCTGCTTCGACGTTTGCGATACGGATCGTTCCCAAGTTGGAACTGTTTAGGATCCAACCAAAGATCCCTTTTTCGGTCTCGATGTTGCCAATACTAATAAGCGTTTTGCCATCGCCGTCCTTAAGTTGCACACCTTGGGCGGATATGGGTTTGAACCAACCTGCTTGCACTTGTTCGAGATCTAGCTTTAGCGGTGCGAGCCCCCCGAAACGATCGACAAGTCCGATGAGGATTCCGCGATTAGTCAGGATTTTAGGTAGGAAAATGATTCCTATAAAGAGAACCAGCATTAACAGCATCAGCGCACTGCGCCAGGGTCGTCTTCGCGCAGATCGCTTTGTGATGGGTCGATCAAAATCATCTTGATTTTTGTTGGCCACTTCCTGCACTCCAATATCGACTTGCAATCGCTAGCATTTTCCACCTAGAAACGTGGATTCTAGTAAAAATGCGAATTGCACCGCCAGAGCAGTGTAGAACACTTGTCTCAAGTGTTCATGGCTTTAATGAACGATCGACATTCACCGCAAATGCAAGCCTGACACGACCTCAAGAAAGCGTCCAGCCTGGCGCGAGCCCATGAACATTTGAGGACAAATATTCTACAATCCCGGACAAAGCTTTCATCGATAGAAGTTGATTTTGCACTTTCAAGATAGAGCTTCCATCTTGTATTTTTCTCTCTATGTTTGAAGCAGAAACACAGGGACTGACTGCTGGGATTCAATCGATGAACCTGCGGATTTGAACTCACAAGCGATCAATTGGAGACGCCGCCAGCTCATATCCCCGACGGCCGAGGCGCAGCATACAAAACAGAGTTGTTGTATCGATCACCAGAGAGAACGGAAAAGATTATCTGGTGGTATCACGATGACCCGAGGCCGGAGCCGCACAATCATCCATGGCGTTTTGAGTCAACGATTCAAAGTGGCGGTTACACCGAAGATCGTTGGTGGCTGGATGAAAACGGCGAGTTGCAGAGTGCCACCATCACGTACCGCGCCAATGACAATAACAAGAACATCGTCGAGACGAACGTCTTTCACGTATTTCGCGACGTGCAACAAAAGACGACCACCAAACTACTGTGCGGTCAAGCAGCGGAAGGCAATGCCTGGAGTTATTTAAACCTCTCAACCAAAGAGTACGTTGAAGCGGAGAAAGATCTGAAGTTCATCGGATGGCTGCGCGAGATCAACCCGCACATGAGGCCACTTTGATAGTTTCGTAGTGGCGTCGCAAGCTCTACTTTGCTGTTCGAAAACCAATGTCACCCACGGCAGGAAAGTCTATTGGCAACTGCTTTATTGCTTGCTCATCGAAATTGGGGCTGGCAATGGAAGGTCAAAATACATCACTGCGTCCATTTCAACCATAATTTGGACCGGAAAGTAATGCTCTATTGGCTTGACTTTGCCGAATCGTCGGTTTGACGTAGCCAGAATGGGCAACTGGATTCAGGATCGACTTGCAGCCTAATGACAAACGTTTTGGTAACCGTTCACGGTTCAAGAACTGATAGTGCGTTAGTTTAGCTTAATTTGCTACTGTTCAGGAATGGACAGTAAGGACAAAGTTATCGAAGAACTCCGCGTTTTGGTCGCGAAGCAGGCTGCGCAGATCGAGAGACGTCGAAGAAGGTACAGATAAAACCGCAAAGTACGATTTGTCGGAAGACTATTTTCGATTCATGTTCGCGGACGAAGTGGAACCAACCAACAATCACAGCGAACAGCAAATCCGGCATTGTGTGATCGACCGACGTATCACTCAAGGGACTCGTGGAGAATCTGGTCAGCGATATCACGAACGAATGTGGACGATGATTGCGACGTGCAAGAAGCAGAACCGAAGTGTTTTCTCGTTTCTTCAAGAATCCATCACGGCCAAGCTCGCTGGACAGCCCGCACCAAGCTTACTCGGCTAAGCCATCTTTTCGAAATGCGCAT
>JANODD010000009.1:0-34706 GCA_031412515.1 Planctomycetia bacterium
TAATTGAAGAAAACTAAGAAGTATCACGTTCGAGAAATTCTCGATTACGAAGAAATACTAAGGAATGAGTCCGAAGAAGAACGGAGAAGGTGGCTGATGCCAAACCGTTGGTTTTGGCTCAATTAAATCCGTTGGTCACAGACATGTCTAATCTCCCTCAATCTCGTACCCACCGTCGAATTCCCGAGCGCCGCTAATAGGATCTGGCGTCCCGTATCGTGGCGAAGTATTGAAGCCAAATCATCGAGGACGATTACCTTATCTGGGTTGGCCGCTAGTGTTTCGAAGAGACCAATGTCAGTGAGGTGGCCGTTGACATAAACGTAGGATGCTCCTAGCTCATCCAGTGTGGATCGAACGATATGTGTTTTGGAAGTTCCGGGACGGCCGTGAATAAACAGTCCGCAGCTATCTCCGTTTGCCACTCCTCGAACCCTGTCCCTCACTATTTTCTGTATGGGTCTTGATGGAAAGTTTACAGCACTCATGTTCCTACCTTTACGTTTGAATGAAGTTTTAACTTTGTATGAATCGCAATTGCATGATTACTCTAGGAGTGCCGGTCAAAAAGGTAAAGTAAAAATCAAGAAGTAATTTAGGAAAAGTTTTAGATGTTCTGTCACAAAATGTTTTGGATAGATGTTTCGGGACGTTAAGTGAGAGCAGTATGCAAATGCTTCCGCAACCTAATCTTTGTTGACCAGTGCTTTGCATTGCTTGTGGCTGAAAGTTTGAGTGATTCGTTGCTCGATTTAGTAAATGGATAATTCAACTTGTGTTAGCGATAACTTGCAGAGCGACCATTTACAGGCACTCAAGTTCGGAGCATTCGTATCAAGAGGTTGCTGATGCGTATTTAGAGCCAATTAGGCGTTCAACAGAAATTGCGTTTTGTTGCGAGTCAATGCTACTAGCTTTTGGGTTGAAATTTGTCTTTTGCTTTAGATGTCGAGTTCAATTTAATTTTGGGACTGAAAGTTTTACTTAATTGTCAGTTAATATTTTTAACTTTCTGTCCGAAAGTTGACGCAGAGATCATTGAACAGTCGATCTGATACTGGTTGGTCATAAGTGATGTCAGGCCGGAAGCATGCGAAGTTCGTGGCCGGTCGTAAGCGACAAGTTGTTGGGCGGTGGAACTAATCAGCCGGACTGAATTGATCATTAGCCGGAAGGGAAAGGAGTTTGGCCGGAGTTAAGCAGAGGATTGCCGCAGATGACATGTGAGTAACCGGAATTAAGAGAGAGTCGCTGGACCTAAATTTGGACTGGCCGGAGAGTATGATCATTGCCCGGCGATTGGCCGGACAACAGAACTTAATCTCCGGAAAGTGTGAGTAGTGCCCGGTCCGCAAGAACATGTGGCCGGTATCGATGCAACAGTTTCCGGCCATAGTCCGCCACTTCAGTGAGTTGGCGGACTATGACGCTAGATTGCGCTGAAAGAATTGAATGACCAAGGCAGCTACATGTTGGAGATGCTGATGCTGCTGGTAGTTAAGTGCCAATCAACATTTCTGATAGACGGTCAGAAGTTTACCGTCCATCAGAAGTTTTAGCCTCAAGCGTTAGCAACTTTCTTACAGTGAAGCTTGCATCGGTTGGCGTTGGAGTCTATTAGCTTCGCTTCTTACAATCTGAAGATACTCTTCGAAATGAAAACGAGACACGGATCGGCGGTCGTCTTGTGCGAATCGGTAACCGAACTGCTTTTTGTCTGCACCTTGGACTTCTGAAATGAATTTTGGCTTCTGGTATGAGTGGAAGGAGTAAGTACGATCCTCACCAGGAAACTTGAAGATATGTTCGTACAAGTTTCGCTGCGAATAAATTCCAGTGCCGAAGCAGTTTTCGCAATGTTCCCACCCCAAACAGAAGCATTCTCGTCGCTCGACTCTAGTCATTCGACCTTCAATCAAATAGTTTGACCACATCTTGATTAGCTACGGCAAGTTGAGTTTGGCTTGATTTCAACTAAGCACTCAATCAGGCGCACCTTTTTTTGTGGATGCGTTCCAAAGCACTTCAGATGCAGCAATTGCTTTTCTTAAACGTCCATACGGTCGGTTGGCATAGTGTTGAACCATCTCGTTGTCCAACCGGTGTGATAACAGCAGTGACACTAAAGCTTCATGATGTTCAACTTCCAGATTTACGTTTCACTCCTAACGTTAGTAACGCTAAGACTTCGTGAACGGTGTCGAAGAGCTGCCTCTGCAATCTGGCGGGTGCCAGGATAGTGAGGGTTATCTGCCGCTTATCTCCAATTGCTTCGTCTCAAGATTGCGGTCGAACTCTGCACCACCGCACAATTGGACTACTTCGTTACGCCTCAGAAAGGCAGGGAGAGTTAATCAAGTAGCGGAAGTTCAAAGCGATTCCAGTTGCGGTGCCGTCTGCGATCCCCATCGTTGGCAGCACCTATGGGATGATTAGAAACGTTACAACGGGCTACCGGGGGATACAAAATCTGAAATCCCAAAAAGGGATACAGAATCCGTCTACGAAAAAAGCCCCAAGTACTTGGTACTTAAGGCTTTCCGAAATGGAGGATAACGGACTTGAACCGATGACCTCTTGCATGCCATGCAAGCGCTCTCCCAACTGAGCTAATCCCCCGATTTTGACTGCTCGAGCCATGGGACAAAATTATGTGGGTTAACCGGACTTTGTCAAGGAGCATAGGAGAAAGGTGGAAAGCCCACGGTCTAAGCAGGGCAAAACCCAGGCTGGAAGCTGGTATGGCGAAAAGTCGGTAGCGGAATGCGTCAAGCATTTCGTGCATGCAACTTTGGCCCGCAATATCAACTCCCGAAAGCCTTGACGGCTTCCGCTACTGCGTTTGTTCACGACTTTCCGACAGCCCAGCTGGAAGCCTAGGCCACGGCTAACTCTGACGCTTGAGCATAAATAGCTCAAACATGGGGTCGGCGATCTTGTCGGCGCTGGATTTACTGAGCTCTTCAGCCATAACTTGGTCGAGCTGGCCCTGGAAAATCTCTTCGGCTCGACCGCCGTTGAAGTATGCGGAAGGCTGCTGGCCGGTGCGGCAGGCTTTAATCATCTCGCCAAAGAAAGTCTGACCAACAAAGTCATGAAAAGCTTCCCGAAGCTCGGGGGAAGCCGCGGCTGGATTGCTTGGGGACTGTGAACTTGATGGAGAGGGGGGGGACGATGGATCGTTTGCAGTCAGCCCATCGGCTTGCAGAAGACTGGAGGACTGGTTGAGCTGACCGGCTAGCTGCGAAATGAATGTGTCGGTGGCCTGAGCACTCAAGTTCGGAGTAGCGAGCTGTCGAGTGTGCAGATTCGACGTGGTTGACCTTGCTTGACTGGAGGATAGTTCCATGGGATTCACTAGAGAAGTTTAAATTTGAAGTTTGAAAACAGAAGCTAGCAGCTAGAAGTTACTGGAGGACAAGTTCGCCGTAGAGGACGCCTTGAGTCTTTAGGGCTTTGATGATGGAGATGACATCGTCAGTGGGAACGTCAAGCTTGTTGAGGGCTTCAGTTAAGTTCTTTAGCTTGGTGCGAGGTTGATTGGGATTGTCGATGTCGATGCCGACAAACGCGTCTTGACCAGGGCGGGCTTCGATGGCGAGGTTTTTATGGGTGATCGCAACGGGTGAAATCAAGACATCTTCGCCAATCACAACGACTCCTTCGCGTTCGTTGATGACGACCCGTTTTGTGCTTTGCAGGTAACGCAATTGTACGTCCATAATCAACGAAATGAACTTAACAGGCGAACTCCGATAGTGCTTTGGAATGGTGACTTCGATATGATGCGAGTCAATCGCTTGGGCAATCATAAGCTGCTCACCTGCACCGCCTTGATCGCCGGAGTTCAATCCGCTGAGTCCACTGCGATTGAGATTATTGATCTCGTCTTCGATGTTCTGCGCGACCGAAAAACTGCTGATGTCGGTGTCGACGATAAGCGTGATTTTGTTATCCGCTACAAATTCATTGAGAATGGTGGCTTCCATTTTGCAGCCTTTGTGCACCGTTCCCCCGGTCGGTATCTGGGGATTTGGGATCGTTATCTGTCCTTGAGCTAGCCCATACACAAACGGGCGGTCAGGTCGGGGGCCCATCAACTGAGTAATCAACAGCGTGCCGCCGTCGAGGCTCTTGGCGCTCACTGCGCTGATCTTGCAATCGAGTGTGTCACCTTGCTGTACACCAGCCGGTGGAATCTCTGCGGTGACAAATACCATTGCAACGTTATTGGCTTCGCCGAGCTCCTCAAATTTTGGAAGGCCTTGTGCATCGGCTGAAATGTTACCGCCCAAGAGTTTTGCGGCCACTGCGAGTGAACGAGCTGTTGGCTTCATCTTGCCCCCATCACCGGTTCCTTTTAAACCGACGACTAATCCATATCCTTGAAGCGTGTTCCCTTCAAGTCCCTTCAGCCTGCAGATATCTCGTAACATAAGTTGATCGGCGGCTCGAACTGTGCCGATTGAATTGGCGACGAGCGCCATCATCAAAGCGACCGCGAAGTTACAAGCGGAGCGAGTGAGCGACTTTGGTTGATGAGATGAAAACATGCTGGCCCTAATATTTGTTTTGGTAGTAGCTGGTTTCGTGAGAATCCGGATGCGGCAAAGTGAGTTTACGGGTTCGTCCGGTTTCTCACGAAACCAGCTACGGGTTTTTAAAACGGTTGGAAGCGGCTCATGAATTCGGTGAACCAGCCGCGGCGATAACCATCGCGGGCTTGTCCGTTTTCACGTTTATCCACTTTCAAGTCGATCAGGTTTCGGCTGAGGACGACGTTGTCGGGGCCGATGTCGCTGGACTGGCAAATGCCGCTAAGCGATACCTCCCAACGGTTGTCGTTGATCGAGATAGTTTTATGAGCTTCCAGAACCACGTTGCCATTTGGGCGAATGTCAGCGATCTCTGCGGCAATATTGAACGTTATAGTTTCTCGGGTTATGACGTCCGAGTTAGCTCGATAGGTTGTATTAAGCTGACCTTTAACCGCCTGATCTCCGTCTGATTGGGTAGCCGGTTTTACTGTGTCGAAGCCATCGAATCGCAGCCAGTCTTTTATGACCCCGTCGTAAAGTGCATTCTTGCGCTGCGAAGCACGACCTTCAGCACTCATTCTGGCGGTCTCGTCGACACGAATGCTGACGATATCGTGAAGATGGAAAGCTCGTTGTTGTAACGGAGGCTGGTAAGTCCAACTCGTTGCAGCGAACTGTGGCGACGATGGTGCATTTTGCGAAACAATACTGCCCGTTTCGAGCGTCATCGGTTGACGCCGAGTCGCCATTGGTCCGCTGCTTGGCGGGGGAATAAACTCTGGAACTGGATTCTGAAACAAGCTGTTATTTTGACCGATTGCCGAGTCTGATGCTGCGCACTGCAGAAACGCAATCACAAGTGAAGTGGACAGTCCAAGGTGTTTTATGAGTCGCATCGCCTGACACTCCAAGCGGTAAGGTGGATTCAGCTATTTCATGGTTCGAGCGGCAACGGCAGATACACGGACTTTCATCGGTGCAGTGACTGAGGCGTTGATGCGTTTGCGTGATGGCAACAGCTCAACTCCGATCAGATCGCCAACGGCTCCACTTTCGCTGGCTCTTCCCGTGGTTTTCACAACAACGTCGCCAGAAACAGATTCGACTTCGACCATCTCGCCTCGTGTTACAACCACTGCGTCGCCCACAGACTGAGCTTCGATAGGTTGGCCGGTCGCAACACTGCGGCGCACTTGCTTGCCGACAAGTTTTTCGATGTCCGTAAAAAAATCCGATGCATCGGCGGCACCGCGCTGCGGAATGGGACTGTAGATCAAATCATCAGCCGTGATAATCTCCTCGCGTCGTAGAGCGCGTTTTGCAACTGCGATCATCGGAGGCAGTTGCAGTGTGGCCTGAATAGGTACAGACACCAGTGCGCCGCGCTCTTTGACTTCGAAAACAAAGTCCTGTGAGCCTTCCCATGGTTCTCGGCCACCACCAATGGATACGATATTGGTTTTGACTTGCATAATGGAAACGTATCTTGATGGTACCGAGAGAGTAATGCGCCAAGCGGTTCGATCGCCCGACTTGAGCGTTACGTATTCAGTGATCGCTTGACGGATCAGCATTTCAGCTTGTTTAACCGCTCGCTCTTGTATGAATGCTGGCGATTGAGCTCGTCCAGGTATAGTTTGACTGACGCGGCTCATGGGAAGTGAACCGTTGCTAGTGGCGTTTCCTTCGATAGGTTTGCCGCGTCGCAGCTGAGTCCGATCGGATCCCATCCAGCGGACAGCGGTTGGATGTAGCCCTCGCAATTCCAGATGCTGAACCACATCAGATCGGGTCCAGGATTGTGGAATGCCTTCACGTGGAGTGGGTGCGACGGGCAACAGCAGCAGATCGTCCGTTTGCTGGCAGCGGCCACTTACGACTTCAATCAAATCGCCGAGGTGGACCACTTGTCCTTCGACGACCGGTTGTTCACGCAGACGCAGGCATATCGGTTCAATAGCGATGACTGATCCGAAAAAAGTTAGGCATGCGAATGCGATGATTGTACGTAAAAGAACCACGATTACCGCCGTAGGTTTGCGATTTGCTGCAGCAATTGGTCGCCCGCTTGCACAGCTTGTGAATTGAGTTCAAAGCCACGCTGGGTTGTGATCAAGTCGATAAGTTCTTGGGTGGGTTCGACGTTGGACGATTCCAACGAGTTCTGGCGAAGGGTCCCCAGTCCGTTTGTGCCTGGGTCACCTTGGATCGGCGCGCTGCTTGCGTCGGTTTGCGCGTACATGTTCTCCCCAACTTTCAACAAGCCGTCGGGGTTAATGAATTGCACCATTTGCAATTGCCCAACTGTTTGCAATGCAGTGTTTCCAACTTGCCGTACCGAAACTTGACCGTTCGGACTGATCGAAATACTCGACGCGTCTTGAGGTATTTGAATAGGTGGGTCAATCAAGCGACCAGTTTGCGCGGATCCAACAACTAAGTTTCCGTTAGCGTTGATGTCAAGGTTGCCCGCGCGAGTGTATAGCACGCCTTGCGAAAGCGGATCTTGTACTTGCAGGAAGCCACTGCCTTCGATGGCTAAGTCGAGCTGCCGGCCGGTGTCTTGGATCGTCCCCTGATTGAAATTTTTCTGAGTGCTTTGAACTCTGGTGCCAAGTCCGATTTGTGTGCCGGTGGGAGTTGGCAATTGATTAGCATCGAGCATGCCAGGATACTGGTCGTTGCGATAAAGTAAGTCTTCGAAATTTGCGCGGTCTTTTTTGAATGCGGTGGTATTGATGTTCGCCAAATTGTTAGCGATCACATCGAGCTTGGTTTGCATGGCATCCATGCCGGTCGCGGCTGTGTACAGCGTTTGTATGCTCATGTTTGTTTACCTTCGATTGAGTTGGGTATGCTTCCCGTTTGGGGTTGTATTGTGTTCCCAGGCGGGAAGCCCGGGGCTGCTTGGTTAATACCCAGGCTGGAAGCCTAGGCTACGTAAAACCCCAGGCTACGTAAAACCTAGGCTACTTAACCTTGTTGGAGCACGCGGCTGATGAGTTGTCCCATGGCTTGGTCTTGAGTTTGAATTAGACGCACGTTGGCTTCGTAGACTCTTGATGTTTCGATCAATTCCATCATGGCGGTCGTCGGTGAAACTCCGGACATCTCGAGCGATCCGCCGCGGACATTGCGTTTACCATCTGCAACAGGTGTTGCCGGAGTGAGTGGTTGATAGAGGTTATCACCGACTCTCGCCAGATCACCCGGCTCTTTAGGTTGCATAAGCATGAGGGAACGTGGCTGTCCGGATTGAGTGATTATTCCGCCATCCCTCACTTCGAATGGGATTCCTGGCTCAATCTTCAAGGGCTCACCGGTGCTAGCGAGAACTTTGTCGCCGTTGGGTGTAACGAGGGTGCCGCTAGAATCGAAAAGAAAGTTGCCGGCGCGAGTTAGAAGTTGTTTATCGCCACGTTGGATTGCAAAAAAGCTCTCCTTGTCCTCGATTGCAAAGTCGGTCTGCTTGCCAGTCTGCTGTACTGGGCCTTGATTGAATTGAGTCACATTGGGTTGGATTGTGACTCCACCGCTCAAGTCGTCGATGGAACCGCTGCCTGCGATTGTCTCTCCGCGCTCGATCGCTTCGGTCGGCCTGCTTTGCAGCACCGACAAATGTGGCTTGAATCCGGGCGTATTGATGTTCGCCAGGTTATTGCTGAGTACTTCTAGCCGATGGCTTTGCGCGTTCGCGCCCGCCGCGGATAGGTAGAGTCCGTAAGGCATCCCAGATATACTCGAATCGAAAGATCGCGCCCCTGCAATTCACACATCCAACCGTTTCGCAGTTTCGTGGCAAAGAGTCAAGGCAGGATGCCGCCACTTCAAACTTCGACAACTTTCACCGCGAGTAAGCTAGCGTTGAATCGCGCAACGGCACATAGTGTTACCTACTCCCGTTCACTGGCCTTGGCCTGTAGAGTTCGATACAAGCCGACTCCGGGGCAAGCCAGTCGCACATACATGAAGGGCCGCCGCCGCTTGTAAACGCCAACCTGCGGCCGAACGGGCTCCGCGGGAGCCCCGTTCTCCCGTTATTAATTGAAAGCAAAATAGGCGATCTCAGCCTATGCCAGCATCTGGGCAATCGACGACTTTGCTATCTCAATGGCTTCCGGAATCTTTGCAGTCAACTTGCCACCGGCTTGCGCCAGATCGGCTTTGCCGCCACCACCACCGCCGACGACAGGGGCGACTTCGCTGATCCAAGTGCCTGCGCTCATCCCCTTGTCGACCAACGCTTGGCTTAGACCTGCGACCAACAATACCTTGTCATCACTGGTGCTGCTTGCAAGTAAGATCGCAACCGGTGCAGTGCTCTTCTTGCGGACTTGATCAATCCACTGCCGCATCACATTAGGCGTAGCGCCGGGTGTTTCAAGCACAATCACTTGAGCGCCGCCCACGGTCTGAGCCAGTTCGAGCAACGAGTCGGCGGACACATCAGAGCTCGACGCCATGGCGCTAACTTGAGCTGCCAGTTTGCTTTGCTCGTCTTGCATCGACTTGATTCGCGACAATACATCGGTCAGCGATACGTTTAACAGACGAGCCGCCTCGCGTAGGACAGCGCGCTGGGTTGCATAGCCTGTCACTCCGGCAGATTTCTTTGTGCTAGGTGCAGCTACTTGTGCAGCCCCGCCACCACCAAGCTGCTTCTTCAGTGCTCTTACGTTTTGTACCAACGCACGAACTTGATCCGCGACCGCTTCTGGAGCGCATCCGAGCGTCTTCGCAGCAGCCGCCAATGCCGATTGAACTTCTTCACGATGCTTCACAGCTCGCTCACCCGTCAGCGCTACCACACGACGTGTTCCAGCCGACACGCTTTCCTCGGCGACCACTTCAAACTGACCGACCTGCGAGGTATTGGTCAAATGCGTACCACCGCACAACTCTTTGGAAAACTCACCCATGCTGACCATGCGAACTGGGTCGGGATATTTTTCGCCGAACAACATCATGGCGCCGGCCTTTCGAGCATCAGCCAAGGGCACAAGCTTCCAAGACACCGGTGCGGCAAGGTGCACTTTTTCGTTGACGATCGATTCGATCTTTTCAACTTGCTCGTCGCTCAGTGCGGCTTGATTCGTAAAGTCGAAACGCAGCCAATCGGTATCAACCTTGCTGCCTTGTTGTTGAGCGTGGCTGCCGACAGTGGTCTGTAAAGCGTGATGTAGAATGTGAGTAGCCGAGTGTGCGCGCCGAATACCATCGCGGCGTGTTGTGTCCACTTTCGCAGTAACTTGCATGCCTTCCTTTAGCTCGCCGGATAGCAGTTTGCCATGATGAATGATCAACTCACCTGCTCGCTGCGTATCGGTCACTTCGAAGACGGTGCCTGGTGCTTCGAGCGTCCCTTTGTCGCCAACTTGACCGCCACCTTCACCGTAGAAGGGTGACTTGTCGAGTACGACGCGCACTAACTCGTAAGCGCTTTTGCCAACTGACAAACTTGCTGCCTTACGTTCATCGTCGGGGGACCCAACCACGATGCCCTTAACTATAGCCGCAATTTCGGTGGCGTCGTAGCCTACAAAGTCTGTACGGCGAAGAGCTTCTTTTAGCGACTCGATTGGACCTGTCTTGAACAGTTCGCCTTTCTCACCAGCACCGCTAATTGTCTCGTGCTCACGCATTGCATCGCGATAGCCATCCCAATCAAACGTCAGATGGCGTTCGGCAGCAATCGCTTGGAACAATTCGGGTGGTACTCCGTAGGTCTGATATAAACTCGCTGCTTCGCGACCATCGACCGTTACAGCACTTGAAGACTGCATTGTCTGAAATGTTTTTTCGATTCGCTCAAGACCTGCACCAATCGTCGAGAAGAAGTCGCTCTCTTCGCGTCGAATCACATCGCTGACACGTTGCACTGTTTCACGAAGTTCCGGATAGGTGCTGCCCATCGAAGCCACGACGGCAGGAACCAACTGATGCAAGAACGGTTCGCGGAGCCCCATTTGATGACCGTCCAAAACCGCGCGGCGCAGCAAACGCTTAATCACATAACGAGCCTTCTTTGGCCCTGGGATCACATTCTCGTGAATCGCAAATGTACAGGCCCGAACGTGATCGGTGATGCGTCGCAAGCGTCGGCCATTGTCGCTCTCGTACGCGTATTTAACAGAGCATACTTCTGCCGCAGCTTGAACAATCGGATAGAGGATATCGATATGGAAATTCGTCGGCACGTTTTGCATCACGCTGGCCGTACGTTCCAATCCCATACCGGTATCAATGTTCTTGCTTGGGAGCGGGCGCAAGTTATCGGGCGGATCGCCGACGCGGTTGAACTGAGTGAAGACGAGGTTCCAGATCTCGACGGTCTTGCCATTGTCGAGCTGATAATAAATCTCGCTGCACGGTCCGCACACGCCGTCTGGTCCGAGACTTGGTGCGCTGGCTGGCCAGAAGTTTTCGTCTTCTTCCATGTGAGCGATACGACTGAGGGGCAGACCAATTTTCTCGTGCCAAATGTTAGCTGCTTCGTGGTCATCTTTGTAGACCGTAACGGTCAAGCGATTCGGATCGATGCCCAACCATTTCTTGTCGGTCAAAAACTCCCAGGCCCAGTGGACGGCTTCGGTCTTGAAGTAGTCGCCAAAACTGAAATTGCCCAGCATTTCGAAGAACGTGTGGTGATACGCCGTTCGTCCAACGTTATCGATATCGCCAGTCCGCAAGCACTTTTGGCAAGTCGTCGCGCGGGTGAATTCCAGTTTCACTTTGCCCAGAAAGTGATCCTTGAACGGATTCATGCCCGCCGGAGTGAACAGAACCGACGGATCCCAAGTCGGCACGAGCACATCGCTATGTTGCCGGGAGTGGCCTTTGGATTGAAAGAAAGTGAGGTATTTTTCGCGTAATTCGTCGGTCTTCATGGACTTTTTCCACGTATTTTTTGGTGTTTCCCGCTTTGCCAGGGGTTTCCAATCGGCTCCCCCATCTGAACTGCAACAATATATGCTCGAAGCCTAAAACCGACCATGGGCGGCCCAAGTCGCCGGTTTTATCGTTTGCCCCGGAGCCAGCGGTAATTGTTGGCTTAGTAGCAATACACAAACGTTCTCAGAAGCTAGCCAATTTATGAAGCCGGCGGTACTGTTGAGATTCGGGAACTTCCTAAAGATTAGTTTTGTCCAGTTTCGGTGCCGTGAGCCGTTGGCGCTAGCTAGCCACGGGTGAACGAAGTAGGACGGTTTGATTGTTTTACGGCTTGTCCAAGTCTGTTGTCCAAATGCACTCGAATGCCCTGCATCCGTTCAAACTTGACTATTGGTCATAGAAGACAACCACTTCGTTCACCCGCGGCTAACGCCGACGGCTCACTGCTTGGCCGTAGAGTCAAACGTCCAGGTGTTTGCCATACTCATAAACTCAGATGGGTACGAGTACGATAAACCTCAAGGTACCTTCTCACCCGCCACCGACACGTTCTCTGGCCGATCGTTTTGCCGCATTATCTGAAGCACGATCGTGTCACTACGGTCGTCGACTAGTTTGTTAAACGCGTCGGGCGATTCAACTGCTTTGCCTTCAACATTGATCAGGCCATGACCTGGGCGAATACCTGCTTCCCAAGCAGGTGTGCCAGGATCGACAGCTAGGATCGCAAGCTTGGGAGCGGCACGGCGATTGAACATGCTCGCCCCTCGTGTTAACTCGGAAGGAATGGCCGTCGCATACTCCACCAACATCCCACGCCATTTCTTCGGGCCGTTGAGCGAATATCCGGGACGACTCGTTGAAACATATTTCTTGCTCAAGGTGGCTTTCAAAGTCAAAACGTCGATGCCACGAATCGCGTTCTTAGGTCGCTCGACCAATAAACTAACTTCAGCACCCGCTGGCATTTGACTTAGTTCACGAAACAAGTCGTTGCGATTGCGAACTGGCCGTGAATTCACTTGCGAGATCACATCATCGGACTGCAGACCTGCTTGGTCACCCGGTAATCCAGGCACCACGTTCACGACCTTGGCACCACTTAATCCACGTTGCAAATCGATCGGCCGTAAGTCTTCAGGCTGAATTCCTAAAAAGCCGAACTCAGGCAATTTGCCCGCCTTTAGTGACTCGAGCACTCGCAAGAACATTTCGTCGACAGCCAGTGCAAAGCCGGCTGATTGCTCATATCCACTGACCGCAGCCAGTGACGTAGTCAAACCCACCATCTCACCTCGCAAGTTCACCAGTGCACCGCCGCTGGTGCCCAAGTTCAACTTTGCATCGGTATGAATCAGCGTTCCAAACTGATGCAAGCTTTCTTTCGCTGCAATGGCTGCGTTCTCTGGAGTGTCTGAAGGGGCAATGCGATTTAAGTTCGCGATCATTCCCCAACTCGCACTCGCTTGTCCATCGCGGGCGATCGCATAGGGATTGCCGAGCGCGATGACGAACTGTCCCTTCTTTAGTTCCGGAGCTTTCGCAAACTCGATGGGTGTTAGCCCTTGGGCATCGATCTTGAGGACTGCCATGTCGGTAAACGGATCGGCCGCATAGACCTTTGCCGTTTTGCTAACAACTCGAGCCGGGTAGACGCGTTTGTCGAGCCATACGTAGTATTCGTTCTGGCGTGGGTCGTCGAGCACATGAGCGCACGTCACGATAAACCCATCTGCGCTGATCACGACCCCGCTGCCAAAATTCGATGGCACAAAGTCGGGATTGTCAGGTAATGCTTCGAATCCATTGCTTTCAGGGATTCGCAGCTCCATCACGCGAGCCGCCGGTACTTTATCCCGTCGAACACGTGCGATGGCGACTACCGAGCGTTCGGCTTTGGCAATGGCTGTAGTCGTGGTTTGTTCAATGGCCGCTAACATTGCCAAGCCATCAGGCATAGCCGTTGCCTGCGGAGCAGGCGACGGCGGAACCGCGGTTGAACCAGTTTGAGCGGGCAACCAATCGCTTGTTAAAAACAACGCGACGAGCAGCATCAACGAACTTCGAAACATGAATCCTACTCTTTTGCAAGAAGTTTCAGTTCATCAAACTCTGCCTGCGATGGATCTTTGACCACAACTGGTGTGCGGACACAAGCAAGCAATCCCGGCACGTCCCAATAGCGAGCCGCGCCTGGCACGAAATTCGGGTCGCGAATCGAAGTCGCCTTTGCAAATCGGAAGCCAGCCGTATCAAGTTGAACCGATACGTTTGTCAACGGACCTTTGTTCAGTTGCTCAGCACAAGCCATGCCAGCGGCCGCCAAAGCTGCATCGGCGCCTGAAGCACTGATTGCAATCTGCTTGTCGGGATATTGAGTTGTCATCCATGCGATGGTCGATCCCAACTGTCGAGCTTTCTTTGAAAACAGCGGCAAGTTGTACGCATACGTGAAAGCCGCAGCCAATCGCGGGTTGCTCACCAGCGGTTGTTCGGTCAGCGTCGCACCTTCTAACGCAACAGCTAAGGTTGCCGTCACCTTGCTAGGCTCACCCTTTTCAGTGACCGAGATGCTCAGGGTCGATGGCTGCGCGCCAGCCAGTTCTTTCACCGCCCACTTACCATCCTGAGGCGACGAAAGGTTCCAAACTCCTTCGCCTTTCTCAGCTTTAGCGGGCTCCAACTTGAATGATGTCAATCCCAAGCACACTCGCCATCCGCCGTTCAATATCTCTTTCAGTTCCGTTTGTTGCTTGCGGTCGCCTTTCAGCAAACCACGCATGACACTATTCACATTCGATGCAAAGTCTTTCATCAACTTGCGTTCAAACGCTTCTCCACTGGGCGGTTGGGGATGATCAACATCCCAAACCGTAAGTGCAGGCCCCAAAGTCAAATCGAACTCACGCTCTAGCACCGGCTTTTCGTAACCTAAACCGAAGTGCTCACTGACCCAACCATACATGGCCACGCGACTGACATGATTGTAATTGTGACCAAAGTGGATGGCTGGGAACAATGCGACCTTCTTCTCGGCACCAAACAATTTGTACAGCTTTTGCAATTCAGGAAAGCCGTCTTTGGGCATCGTTCGTGTCCAATCGTCGGCAGCGGTCAAACCCATCGGCCGCGGCGCAATGAGACCAGCCATCTCAACATTGCCCGTTCCAACTCGTAACCAACATGAATTTTCGCAAGTGCATCCGCCTTGCATGCCGGTGCTCACCATCACCGCAGGAAACGCCAAGCTGATGCGAGGATCCAGGGCGGCGCCGATGAACGACTGCGTACCACCACCGCTCGCGCCTGTGATCGCAATACGTTTCGGATCGACGTCACCTAAACTTAGCAGTAAATCCACAGCCCGCTGTCCAGCCAATGTTTGCAGCCCAGGTACCGATTGGCAGTGCGATTCAGCCATCGGACTGAACAGCAACCATCCGTCGTCTTTCATCTCGGATTCTGCAGGTTGCTTGGCAAAGCGATGAGCTCGATCGAAGTTGATCTGCTGGCTGTCGCAGTAACCCAACATGTCCCAATGAAACACCACACAACCCATTCGAGCCAACTGAACACAGCGAGCTTGAATGTGATTGCGTGCCGCTACCTCAAAGCGCTCGGCGCCAGTGGCCAGCAACTGTTTTACTTCCGCAGGTGGCGCTTCATAGAAACGTGCGTTGGCCCAGTGGCCATGCGGACAGAGTACACCTGGCATCAATTTGCCGGCTTCCACTTTTTTAGGCCGATACAGATTGCCGGTCACAAACAAACCTGGAAGGCTTTCAAAGGTCACCTTCTCAATCGTGTAATCATCTTTTTCAATCTTGCCATAAATCTTCGGCTTTACGGAATCGAGCTCAGGCTTGGGCCACAACCCTTGGCTGACTTCCAATTGCAACTTAAGATCTTTCGCGCGAAGCTCCCAAGAACTTAAATCAGTTGGCGGGGTGAAAGGGCAATGAGTATCGAGATCGCGCAGCGGTGCTTGCTGCGCGACAGACTGAGCGCTCACTGCCAACAAGCAGATTAGGGCGCAACTGAAAATTCGACGAGTGAGCATAGAAAGCTCCATTCAATTGAGGTGAGATTCTTCGGAGTGTTGGATTGAGTGTCGCACAATTGTCCCAATTGTTGCCGGAACATTTGTTGCCGGAACATTTGTTGCCGGAGCCATCGAGACAATCGTTCGACACACAGTTTACTGCTGGGAACTTTTAGCAGTCGCCGACTGATGCGGTTCAAATATTGTACGTCGACGCTGCTCGGCTTGCTTGATAGCGTCGGTTGCGGCCCGAAAAAGTGCCTCTTGCACGCGGTATGCAGGGCGCCCATTTTCAGCCGAACGCCGTACATACTCCCCGTCCGGCTGCAATTGCCAAGTATTTTGCGTGTCTTTGAAATAACTATCTAGAATTCCGATAATTCGTTTTCGATTGTCAACATCCTCAATCGGAACCAGTAATTCGACCCTTCGATCGAGGTTTCGTGGCATCCAGTCGGCGCTGCTGATGTAAACCAGGTCGTCGCCCCCGTGGTGAAAATACAGCACCCGCGCGTGCTCCAAAAACCGATCCACAATGCTAATCACCGTGATGTTTTCGCTCAGACCCGGAATACCAGGCTTCAGGCAACAAACGCCACGGATGTTCAATCGAATGGTTACACCTGCTTGCGAAGCGCGATAGAACGCATCGATGAGTCGCGGGTCCACGAGCGCATTCAGCTTAGCAACAACCAGTGCACGTTGACCTTGCTTCTTACGCTCGGTTTCGGCTTCGATCAAGCTGATCAGTTTTTTGCGAAGCCCAATCGGTGCCGCTTCGAGAGCCCGATACGGTTGTGGTTGGCTGTAACCGGTCACTGCATTGAAGAAAGCACTCGCATCCGCGCCAAGCTGTTCGTTGCAAGTCATATAACTGATGTCGCTATACAGCCTTGAAGTTGCTTCGTTGTAGTTGCCGGTTCCAAAGTGCAGATAGCGGACAATGCCGTGCGGCTCGCGACGTACGATGATGCATAGCTTGGCGTGGGTCTTTAGATTTTTTACACCGTAAATAACTTGAACCTGCGCCTCTTCCAACTCACGAGCCCACTCAATATTGCGAGCTTCATCAAAACGCGCTTTGAGCTCGACGATAACCGTTACGTACTTGCCGCGTTCCGCCGCTCGGCGTAGTGCCGCGACGATGGGACTATTGCGACTAGTGCGGTATAACGTCTGCTTGATCGCTAGTACATCTGGATCATCCGCGGCTTCTTCGATGAAACGCACGACCGGTTCAAAACTCTCGTAAGGATGGACCAGAAGAATATCTTTTTCAGCGATGGTCGCAAACATGCTTTGCGTTAAATCGATTTGCGAACTTCGTTGCGGAGTCCAGATCGGATCGCGCAGTGAGTCGTACCCTTCGAGCCCTTGCAGTTGCATGAAGGCTGACAAATCTAGCGGTTCAAAATCCAAGGCGGTTTCCGCATCGGTGACGTGCAATGCGTTTTGAAGGAACCGCAACATTTCCACCGGCGCACTATTAAGGATCTCCAGCCGCACGCAGCTTGCCGTACGCCGTTGCTGCAGCAAGTCTTTCATGTCATTCACCAGATCCGCCGCCGAATCCTCTTGCAATGCACCGTCAGCATTGCGAGTTATTCGACACGGCACCGCTGACATCACTCGTTCGTTCGGGAAGAAACGTTCCGCATACGTGGCGACGATGTCTTCCAGCAACGCGTAGCAAAATCCTTTTTCGCTCGGCAAGGTAATGATCCGAGGTACGGTCTTTCCTAGAGGAACGATGGCAAAACGATAGGGTGGATCTTGCTTTGGTGCGGCGACTTGAAGACAAACATACAACGCATGATTGACGAGTAGTGGAAACTCGCGTTCGGCTTCGATCGCCATCGGCGATAGTACTGGAAAGACTTCTTCTTCAAAGATACGTTCAGCCGCTTCCCGGTGCTTTACGCTTGCTTCCACCAACCTTACGCGCGTGATGCCTGCCGCGTTCAAACCTGGTTCCAGGTCCTTGTGAAAGCAGTCATATTGAGCTTGCGTCATCGCCATCGTTCGTTGACGAATCGATTCAAGTTGAGCCACGACGGTCATACCTGAGGCATCGGTCGAAGCGACTTTGGCGGCTTTTTGCATCTGCAGACCGCCCACCCGCACCATGAAGAACTCGTCCAAATTGCTGCTGGTAATCGCCAAAAATTTTAGTCGCTCGAGCAGTGGCACTTGCGGGTTTTTGGCCTGATCTAGAACGCGCTGATTGAATGCAAGCCAGCTGGTCTCGCGATTGAAATAATCTTCAGGCCGGTGTGTCATCGTTGTCTTTAGAATCTGTAACTGGGAAACAGCTGGAAGAGTTGAATTGGACCAGTAAATGCCGAACTCTCTCGTGAACTGGGCCGAAATTCTCACCATAGGATTACCCAGCATAAACGACGACTCGAAAATCTGCTACGTAACCTCAATAGCCTGCATCTAGCACTTCCAGCCTTGAAAACGGGAGAACGAGGCTATGCCGAGCGAGTCTCCAAAGCTAGCTTGACTCTGACTGCACTGAGAGACTTCTGTTCCCTTATGTAAAACTGACCGGCACGATATCACGTCCACAAGTACCCTGAAGTCCGTTTGTACAAACGGACTTCAGGATACTTGTGGACGTAAGTATTTCTTAAAAATGATGGGAGTCTGTAAGCACATTTAAGGTAAATTGACTGTGGAGACACGCTCGGCAGACCTCGTTCTCCCGTCCCCTATGCTCGTGGGGGCTCCTTGTGCTTGTTCATTCCGGCCAGCCCCCTTTTATTTCTTTGCACTCAGTTCAAAATCCTTTTCGTTTTTGCCTTTTTGTGCCGTAAAGCGGAGCTCAGTGGATTCGTTGTACTTACTCGGTAGCACTTCGGCCATGATATCTTGAACGGGGCTTTCTGGCGTATCGTACAGTTTTTTCTTTCCGACCACTTTGGGAACTCGAATTTCCACTTTTGATTCACCAATGGGAGCTTCGGACTTGTATTTGCCATTCTCAATTGTGGCTCCTGCGGTGGATGACATGCCATCGACGGGAATGAACGAGATCGAACCCTTTTCTGCAGGTGCTCCGTCGATCGTTACTATTCCCGTGACAGTTGCCATCTTCGATTCTGGGGCGCAACCACATGCAAATACACAAGTAACAAAGAAGACCAAACTAAATGTGCGAACCATCGATTCAAAGCTCCGGATGTATGAAGTACTGTAATGCGATATAACTAGGTTAAGCGAGTAGACGGTCGAGCCAACGACAGGTAGGAAACCTTCGCGATTCCCCGAAGTGCTCTGCCGCTGCAGAGCACAAATTCAGATGCTAGTGCTTTGTTAAAGACGTATCACTCAGGGATTTCGGCTACTTCACCGCCGTTCATCGTTCCCATTGCTTGCCATGGAAGTAAAGCAATCGAGTTGGAGATAAACCGCACTGAGCCGTCGAACAACGAGGCATTCACTCCACCGGTATGTCGGCTACGAGGAGCGTTGCGCTGCTGAGTTCCTGTTGCCGCGGGCATAGCAGGATCACCGGTCACTTGATACCAACCGTTAAGAATGATGTCAGGCGACGAAGTGTTTGGAGTAAGGAGCGTATGGAAGCGGAATACTCCATCGTCGTTGTGGATGTCGCCGCGCCAATCGTTGTCATCGCGGCTTTTGGCCATCAAGTATTCAGATAGAAGCAGCGTATTCGAGGTTCCATCGGTGATGCTTCCAAACTTGACAGTCCCGGGCGTGGAACGATTACCGTTGATGCTATAGAACGGAGCGAGCCCGGTTGGCTGCGGGCTTTGGCCGTACCATGAATTTCCCCAGTTCACGACATAGTTGCCGCGAGTACGTTGATAGAATCCAACATCTTGATCAATGGAGCCGGTATCGCTTGGGCAAACATACCCTGGAACACGCTTTCCACACAAGCCGTTCATTGTGTTACCGATAGTTCCTGGCGGATTGTAGAAGTGCTCTTTGAAGTTGTTTTGATTAGTCAGATTTGACTGTTCAACATAGGCCCACAAGTACATGACCCAAGTTTGACGCTTTTCAGGATCTCCGTTGGACGCGCCTTTCGGAAACTTCTTATAAGCCGACTCGAAGTTGTGAAAGGCGAGTGACCATTGCTTGATGTTGTTCGAGCACTGCATCCGCCGGGCCGCTTCGCGGGCAGCTTGTACGGCGGGGAGCAGTAAGCCCACCAAAATGCCAATGATGGCAATAACTACCAACAGTTCCACCAGTGTAAATCCACGTCGTTTTTTAAAGACATTCGAATACTCCTAGACACAGACAAAGGATTGCAGCCAAAGCTACTAAATGGCTTTGGTACTGCCCACATCCTACGGTGGGCAGAAGCACATTGCAACATCTTAATGTGTAAAAAGCAAACAAAAGCTGCGAGGGTTCGCCGTCGGTTTGTTTGGGAATCCCTAATCAAGATTCTCAATGTTCGACATTTGCGGCCGAGCGGTTTCCTGCTATAGAAACTTGGTGCCGAGCTGGAATGGTTACTATTCACTTTTGGCGGAACTCGCTCGGGACAAATGGGCCCAAGCCACGTTGGCCGATCGCAGAAGACACGCAGCATGATCAAGCGCTTCAACCGCTACATTCTCTGGGAAATTACAAAGCTATTCTCAATTGCATTGGTCGCTTTCACGGCGATTATTATGCTCGGTGGACTTGCACAACAATTGATGCTTGAAGGCTTAGGGCCGATGGCAATTGTGGAATTGCTGCCTTATTTGCTGCCGATTGGATTGCAGTTTGGATTGCCGCCTACGCTATTATTTGCCGTCTGTAGCGTCTACGGCCGCATTAGTGCCGACAATGAAGTGGTCGCGGTCAAAGCGGCCGGTGTGAATCCAATAAAGATCATTTCGCCGACCTTGGTTCTCGCTTTTATGGTCAGCTTGCTCGCCGTTTGGCTGAACGATATTGCTTTCTCGTGGGGTGCACCTGGAATCCATCGCGTC
This sequence comes from Planctomycetia bacterium, assembly GCA_031412515.1. Classification (GTDB taxonomy): domain Bacteria; phylum Planctomycetota; class Planctomycetia; order Pirellulales; family Pirellulaceae; genus Aureliella. The sequence continues at coordinate 20,433 of JANODD010000009.1, forward strand.
GTGCTTCTTTCGCTAGAAGAGATCGTCTACGGATGGCTTAGCAAAGAAGGTTCGTATAGCACGCCAAGCGGTTTTAAGATCCATGTGCATGGCGTGGGTGAGGATGGTCGTGAATTAATTTCGCCAACGATCGAATTTCGCCCTCAAGGCGGAAATGATGCGGTAACTATTTCTGCCCGATCCGGTCGACTCAGCATGGACGCGAAAGGCGAAGTTCTCCAGATCATCCTTACCGACAGCCAACTTGAGAAAGGTAATTCGTACATCAACGTGCCCAGTGAATTCAAGTGGGACATACCTCTTGATCAAGCGGCGAGAAAAGGGAAAGCGACTGGCCTGCCCACTGAATATCCGATGCGGCTGATCGGACGCGAAATTCGCCATCAACAAGATTTGCTCGAGTCCACGAAGGAGATCATAGGCGCTCGTACTTCGTTTGCATTGCTAACCGGTCGATACGATTGGCTGGATGATAAAACGACTCATGATCGATTGGGCGAATTATATAATGGCCGCGAGCGACTGCTTAAGTTGCAAGTGGAGCCTGCACGGCGGTGGGCGAGTGGTTTTGCCTGCTTCTTCTTCGTCTGGGTCGGCGTACCGGCCGCAATCTGGTTCCGCAGCGCCGATAACTGGACCACTTTTGGGCTGTGCTTTTTGCCCATTCTCTTGCTCTACTACCCGTTCTTCGTCTACGGTCTCGACCGCGCCAAAGACGGCACTTGGCCCGTCTTCAGCGTTTGGTTAGGTAACCTCGTCATGCTCGCCGTCGGCGCCTGGTGGCTGCGAAAGGTCTACAAGTCCTAAGGGCCCCAAGTGGCGTATGCTTCCAGCTTGCGTTCTTCACTTCTTCACTTCTTCACTTCTTAATCATTCCTTCATCGTGCCTCTACCTTCTACCTCCGTTCTTCAAAATCCTTGGCAAGCAGGATGCATACCCCACGCTCGCCTGCCGTCACAACAAATTTTCCCGCTGAGTTCACCACCAGTTCATAAATCCTACCCACCCGCCCATCGATCTCGGCCTCAATTTCCATGGTCTCTGCATCAACAGCTCGCACGTGGCCATCGTTGCATCCGACGTACAATTTCTTTCCATCGCTGGACCATGCCAAACAGCGAGGCACCGATGCGAGCCTAATGAACCGCACCAAGCGGCCAATGCGAGGCTGCCAAACACGCACAGTTCGGTCTTCGCTGACCGTCGCAACAATATCGCTTGCTGCGTTAGCCGACGAGGGTTGCAAGGCAATGTCATTGACGGTACCTGCATGATTGTCAAGCGTACGTTGGTGCGAACCGTCGGTAACATTCCAGAGCCGAATCGTCTGATCGATTCCGGCTGAGGCGATCACATGCTCATCCAAAAAGACGCCAGCGAGAACACCGCGAGAATGGCCCTCATACTGCGCCAAGTGTTGCCCAGTTCTTGCCGCAAAGACGAAGCATCGTCCATCGCCACTACAACTAAGCCACTGTGCACCATCTGGCGACCACGCAACGCGATACACAACGTCTTCATGGCTATCCGTTTCATGAACGCGCTCATGCTTCGGCCAGTTCCAAACTTCGACTTGACCGCTTTGAGCAGGTGATCCGCCTGCTGCCAATAGCGATTGGGCGTCAGGCGAAAATTTTAAATCATGAACATGCTCCAACTGAGTCGCAAGTTTGCCGGTGACATTCAAATCTGGAAGCGATCGAATCTCAATTCCAAGCTGCGATCCCAGTACTACTTGTTTTCCGTCAGGCGTAGCAGCAACGGCGGTGATGGGCGGATCCGCATAAGTATGACCTGATCCGATGAGCAACATGGCTGCAATCGGTAATAAGTATTTCATTCAGACAAAACAGTCATTGAAAAAGTGAAAATTAGAATTGAAAAATGGAAAAATAACTTTTGGCAAGATAGACGCTTAGCCCACTATTTGCCTAATTACCTTGCCGCCTTGATTCACTGGGACAGGTCGACCGTCAGCGGTGTGCAGTTCATGATCAGGGTCGATGCCCAGTAACGTGTAAATAGTTCGAGCCAAATCGTTGGGGGTAACGGGATTATCGAGCGGGCTTTCGCCAACGCGATCACTTGAGCCGATGACTTGACCGCCCGGCACTCCACCTCCTGCCAGGACCGCGCTGAAGACTCGCGGCCAGTGATCTCGCCCTCCGCGAATGTTAAGCTTTGGCGTACGACCAAACTCGCCCATGGCAATCACTAAAGTCTCGTCGAGTAGTCCGCGCTCGGACAAATCAGCCACGAGCGCTGAGAATCCGAGATCGAAAGTTGGCAAAAGGCCAACTCCGGCTTTCGCGCCCGAGTACCCAAGCTTGAGCTGCAGTACCAGTCCTTCGTGAGTGTCCCAACCGGTGTTGATCACGCTCACAAATGGGACACCGCGCTCGACCAGTCTCCGGGCAAGTAAGCAGCTTTGCCCAAACATTCGCGGTCCATAGCGGGCTCTCATCTTCTCAGGTTCGCGGGATAGATCAAATGCGCCCTTTGCTTGGCTGGATGTCACCAGACGAAAAGCCCGATCAAACGCGTTGTCTGTCGGCAGATCGCCTAATTCAAAATCGGCTTGCACCTGTTCGAACTCATTCAAGTACTCACGTCGACGCCGAAGTCGTGATTCATCTACGCCAGGAAAAAAGTCCAAATCCTGCACTTTAAATCCGGGCTTTGAAGGGTCGCCCCCGGTAACAAACGGGTCGTACTGACGCCCCAAAAAACCGGCTCCAGCGGAACGTGATTCAGGGATTGCTATATAAGGCGGCAAGACAGGATGGCCGGGATTCAAATGCGCAGCCACAGCACCATAGCTCGGGTACTGAAGTACAGCACTCGGCTTGTAGCCCGTCAGCAAGTACTGATTCGCAATGCCATGCTCGCCAAGGGGCGAAGTCATCGAACGAATGATGGCGAGTTTGTCCGTCACCTTTGCAGTCTCGGGCAACAGTTCGCTGATTTGAATTCCATTGACGTTCGTGTTGATCGGCTGAAATGGGCCGCGAACCTCGGTTGGCGCCAATGGTTTTAAATCGAACGATTCAAGATGACTTGGACCACCATCAAGCCATAACAGGATACACGCTTTCGCGCGTGCCAATCGAGGTTCGCTCGCTGTTAGTTCGCCACGAAACAGATCGGCTAATCCCAGCCCCAAGCCTGCCAAACCACCGACGCGGAGCGCATCACGGCGGCTTACTCCATCGCAGCGTTTGTAATTCTGATTTGACATGCTAGATAACTCCATAACGTGCGAATCGAGCAATTCGAGGCGCTTCGTAGCTGGTTTTGTAAAAAACCGGCTGCACCTGCCAGTTGACGCAATCGTAACGCAGCCGGATTCTCACGAATCCAGCTACTCAATGCTGCCGCGAAAGACCAATGAAAAGCCACTTTTGACCGACTTTAATCACGATCTATTTCTCCCGAAACGGTTGACTGTTCAGCATACTCCAAACAAGGTCCTCGAGCTTCCGATTTCGCTCAGCGGCGTCATCAGTCGTCAAACGGGCTTGCCAGCGATTGAGTTCTTCATTCGATGGTCGTCGGCCCAAGCCTCGCAGGTAAAATTCGACGACGATGGCTTCGTCTGACTTCCCCGATTCAACCATTTGTCGCAGTCGCCCATGTTCACTTGTTAGTTTGCGATTGATCAAGCCGCCGTTGAGCAAATGCAGCAGCCCTGGAAGGCCGACATGCCCCGCCACATTCTCTTCGCATCCTACCGCGCGGTTGCAGCGACCTAGTACGTCCAAATCCGGCACTGAAACAATCGGATCCACTAGCTGCACTGCGCGTGGGATGCTCTGACCTTCAAAGTGATTGGCTACTCCTGTAACGTCCGCAATCGCATCGACCAATACTTCAGGCTCGAGCGCACGTCGATACGCGTGAGAATAGAAGCGATCATCGTGCTCATTGCCGGCTGCGGTCACAGCGCTGCGGGCGTACGTGTGACTGAGCGCGATCTGTTTTAGTGTAGGACGAATTCGATAACCATTGAGTACAAAGTCCTCCGCCAACCGCGCCAGAAGTTCGGGATGTGTTGCGGGATTAGTTTCACGCAAATCATCCGTCGGTTCCACTAAGCCGCGACCGAACATCGCTTTCCATAGTCGATTTACGGTCGCGCGAGCGAAGAGATGTTGGTCGCTTGAAATAATCCACTTGAAAACCGCTTCACGGTGGTCTCCTTTTTCAATAAGGTAGTGGGCCCCGGGAATTCTTGGCACCGCAGGCTCATTGTTTCGCAGATTGGTCACATCGCCACGAGCAGTCAACTCGACGTGCCGAGAACGATCGATTTTTGCGAACACGGCAGCGAGCCCGTGGTAGTCGTCTTGAGTCCAACGATCGAGCGGATGATTGTGACAGTTAGCACATCCTAATCGCATACCAAGAAAAAACTCTCCGACTAATTCGGCATGTCCACGCGCATCGCCGACCATGCGCCCAAAATTAGCGGGCCCGACAAAGTGGGAGTCGCCCGTCGCTGTCAACAACTGACGAGCCATCTCGTCGAACCGAGCGTCTTCGACAATCTTCTCACGTAGCCAATCAGAATACGCCTTGAATCCTTCCTTATCATTCGGCAAAGAATGCATCCGCAGCAACTTGGCAAATCGCAGTGTCCAATAATCGGCAAACCCATCACTGCTCATAAGCCTATCCACCATTTGGCTTCGTTTATCCGTAGCTGTATCAGCAAGAAATGACTCAATGTCTGACGGATCGGGCAGTCGCCCCGCCAGGTCGAGCGATACTCGACGCAGCCACGACGCATCCGTCGCTGGCGGAGATACCGGTACGCGGAGTTCCGACAACAGTTGCAGTACATGCTCATCGATAAAGCCTGCACGCGGCTCGGCGGTAAGCTCGATTTTCGCGTCGGAGAGAGGAACATTAAATTGAACGGGTACAACCCGATCCAAAAATCTTGCAATTACTATGTGTTGACCTCGGCGAGTCACGTGAACTCGATGCTGGTCGTCAACTTGAATAGCCGCTGGATCAGATGAATTCAGTACTGTCCATTCGGTGACATCTTCCTTCGGACCATTGTCGAATGTTGCCGTAACTTTGATAGGCACTGTAGCAGGCAATTCCTCGCAATGGATGCGACGAGGTTCAACTTCAAAGCTTGTCAACTTCCGCCGTGCGCCGCGCGGAGCGCCAGCTTCAATCCACGTTAACAATCGCTTCGCGGATAAACTTCCTTCTTCAAACACAACGTCGCCACCATGATCCAATTGCCCTAAAGGTTTCGCAAAGACCAAACTCAGGTCTGGTCGTGCTAAATTGATGCGTCGCCCTTCGAGCTCTTCAACGATGGCCTCGTAGTCAGCCGATGGATCCGAACCTAGCAAAGAAAGATGAAAACCACCTCGACCCGCCGCAGCACCGTGGCAAGCGCCTGCATTGCAACCAGCTTTAGTAATCAACGGAACTATCTCTGTGTCAAAATGCACCGCTGGCCTTGGATCCGCAACGAATAACAACAAACAAAGTGCTGCAAGATTCATCAGTGACTCTCGGATTTTAGCGCATCAGACTTGGGTGCATCAGGTTTCGGCATGTCTGGTTTCTTGTTCGGTACTTCAGTCTCTTGCTTACCGAATTCCTTTGCCCACTTTGCAAGATACTCCTGAGCTTTAGGAGTGCCGTAACTTTCCAGTTTTCCATTGTCGACAATCGTATTCGCTATGCGACCGACTTCTTTGCGGACGGCTGGATCTTCGGCAGCTTTTTCTTCGATCGCTTGGGCGGCCTTTTCGACTTCAGCTTCACTGGCGGTAAGCCGAATTAGTGGCGTCATTAGTGGCCGGAGATTGGGGGCTTCGCTTTGAGCGGTCTGATTGCGCATCATCTCATGCATGCCTTGCAAGTCCGACAGCTTCGGCACTTCGCCACCCACAACATCCACGATACTTTGAATGATTTTTGGCAGGTCAACTTGAAGACTCGGCTGTATGAGTGCGAAGTTACCGGTGACTTTGCCTTCTTTTCCAACCAAGATTGTGAGCATCACGTTGCGATTCAATCCATAGCTGCCCGGCCCCTCACGACCCTCAAGATAGATACCAGTGGGTGCTCCGGGTGTCAGAGCATGACGCATCTTCTTCAGTTGATTTTCGGCGGCTGTTGCGTCGTCATCTAACCAAACGACGCCAGTTGAAAGTCCATCTTCCGAACGACTAACGGTGTACCCCGTAAGTATCCTCGTCATACTAACGGATTGCCGATTTACGTCATGAACAAAAATCAAAACGATCGGCTTTCCATCGGCCAGCCCGACGAAGTCGATGTCCTTTCCGGCCGCCTCATCGAAGACGCCGCGGACCTTAAATGAAGTCATCTTTTCCCCAACCTGCGGACCCGAGAAAAGTTTTCCCTGCGCTAAGACCTGAGCAGTTGTAGTGACTACGAACAGGGCAAAAGACAAAATGGTTGGCGTTGTTAGATTCCAGTGCATAGACCGCTCCGGCTAGATCGACTTGGTTGGCTCGTTTACTTGCAGGCTTCTATTCTAACCGAAACGAACAGCGATCATGTCAAATTAATCGATTCGATGAGTCTCGGCTGACTTGCGGTCAAAGATTTTAACTTGTATCCGACTCCGGGTTTACTTGTACCAAACCTCATAAACGTCCATACTGCTGATACTAAAAGTCAAAAGAGCCATACATAAAGTTGAGGTTGCTGTGTCGCAGGAAGTACGTTTTCTTTTGTTCGATGTTGAAAGTGTCGCGGATGGAAATTTGATCAACACGACCAAGTACGGGGATGAAGGTCTGTCAAGTGCCGAAGCGATTCGAAAGTTCCGCCAAGAGTTGTTGATGACCTCCAATCGAGACTTCATTCCCTACACTTATCATCTGCCCGTGGCCGTCGTGATTGCAAAAATTCGCGCCGACTACAGTTTGATGGATATCGTGTCGCTCGATCAACCGCATCATCGGCCGCATGTGATCACCAAGCATTTTTGGACTGGATGGGAAGCCTACGAACGACCGACTTGGGTCACTTTTAACGGGCGGACTTTTGATCTGCCGCTAATGGAACACTCGGCATTTCGTTTTGGTGTGCCGCTACCGCACTGGTTCAATCTAGAAGCGAGAACCTACGAGCAGTATCGCAATCGCTACAACATGAATTCGCATTTGGATTTGCATGAACTGCTGACCAATTTTGGCAGCACTTGGTTTCGCGGCGGTTTGAACTTAGCGGCGGCATTGATCGGCAAACCTGGAAAGATGAGTGTCCAAGGCGATATGGTTCAGTCGCTATACGAGCAAGGTAAGATTGCAGAGATCAATGAGTACTGCCGTTGCGATGTGCTCGATACTTACTTCGTGTTTTTGCGAATGTCGATGTTGATGGGGAAGATTTCACTTAGTGACGAACAGGACCGAGTGCAATCAGCAAAATTGTTGATCGAAAGCCAAGTTCAACAGCACCCTGCCTATCAACAGTATCTTGAACAGTGGGGCGACTGGGCCAATCCTTGGGCCGAAGAAGCTGCCGTGGAAAAAGGCTAGTACTTCAACACAATTTGATTTTTGGGTTAGCCAATGACCAAAGGGCGGGACTCGTACGGCGGAAACCGGACGCTAGTGAGAGCGTCCTGCTTAGGAATGAACTTGAAAACGCGGATTTACAGGTGATTTATCAGCCGGAAGGCGTTAGCCTCCGGTTCAATACACACAACCGGAGGCTAACGCCTTCCGGCTGATAAGACTATACCACCGTAATGACCAGCTTCAGTTCAAATTCCTAAGCGGGACGCTCTCTAGTTCGTTCCGGCTGATGGTGCCAACCCAAATTTAAATATGGACGAAGCACTAATTGAATTTGACTTTCTTGTAAACCGTACGAAGAGGGAGCAGGTGGCCGATACTGGCCAACTGTATGGATTGGTCGATACCGCTTGTGTCTCGAAGTAACCAAAGGCCATCGCTGGTCCGCGAGTGCTGTTCAACACGAGCTTCTTCTTGCCAACAAATGATGTATTCTTGCAGGGAAGAAATTTGCCGGTAATGGTTGAACTTGGTGCCGCGGTCAAAGTCGGCTGTACTGGGTGATAGGACCTCTACGATCAGGATTGGGTTGGTGATTATGTCTTCGGAATTCCCTTGGACCGGCGGACAGACAACTGAGACATCCGGATAAGCGTAGTAGCCCGTCGCTTCGACATGGATTCGCATGTCACTGCCATGGGCTTCGCAATCGTGATCGTCCAGGAAGTTACCAATCGCTCGCAGGACATTTCCGCCAATCAAACTATGTCGCCGCGTTCCACCAGCCTGCGAGAATACTTCGCCGGCGAAATACTCGTGACGCTCCGCCTGCGTTCGTTCCCACGCAATATATTCTTCGGCGGTCATCTTGGAATTTAGTTTTTCTGCAGCACTCATCGTTGGCCTCCAGGGTTCTCCTGTAATTGTAGAACATTTGTCCTCAAATGTTCATGGGCCAGCATCACTTTGGTACTACAATAAGCAAAGCTTGCGTGTCTGCGCCCCGTGGCGGCGGGCTTTGATGCGGAGGTAGGGGGCGATGTGGTAACAGCGATGAGCAAAACTGCCGGGCAAGGAATCAGCTTTGCCGTGGTTGGGTTCGGATACGTCCTCGATGCTAAAACCGCTACGGCAGATTCCGCCAAGCAATGCGGCCCAACTGTGAACGTATTCACGCGTCTGAGGTTCACGCAGCGGTGTTGGCGCGGACGGCGACGCGACTGGCGATGGATCGTAATAAGCGTGCTCGATGACATACTGGCCAGTGTAAGTTTCGAGCGATGCTTGTAAGTTCGCCGGTTGTTTATGCTGGCTCACGTACAGCCCACCGCCACGGGTCACCCGGGCGACCTCTTGGAATACCCGATCGATGCGCGGCAAGTAACAAGTGCTGACAGGATGAATGACCAAGTCGAATTCACCGTCGCCAAGCATCGATAGATTGTCCATCGAAGCTTCAATGGTTCGCAGTTGAAGTTTACGAGCTTCAGCGACCATGCGATCGTGTTCGAGCATCACTGGACTGAGATCAACGACAGTAACTCGGGCACCGCATGCAGCATACAGCGGCCCATGACGACCACCACCAGCGGCCAAACACAGAACATTCCAACCGGCAATACCACCCGGTAACCAACCCGACGCATCGACGACTTTCAATGGGTTTTGAAACTCCTCATCGCGAGCGACGCGTGTGAGCACGTGATCATTCGCAGCCATTCGGTTCCAGGCGTCGCGGTTGTGTTTGAGATCTTCGTGACCGACTGGATCGTGCAAACTAAGAACTCCACAAAGTTGATTCGAGGTGCTCGATGGTTGTGAATTGGGAAGATTGCAAATTGTAAGCGACGAGCGATTGTTGTGGATGGCCGAGGGTATCTAAAAGCATCTGCCACTGGGCACGCGGACAGTGGCCTTTGAGTTCAATGCGTTGAATCTGCCCACTAAAGTCGTAGGCCATACCGTCGAGCTGCCACGGGGCTGGCGTGGCCCCAGTCCAGACGAAGGAACCATCCAATTCAAAGTGAAGGCGTTCAAATTCTTGTAAGCGATCAGCCAGAGACTCGAAAGCGATGGCCATTCTCGTCTCGCTGGCAATTTGTCCTGGGCCTGGTTTAGCCAATAAATGAATCTGAAAGTAGCTGGACAGACTACACATCTTTCGTCGCCTCGTCGACTTGATCCGCGAGCCATTGAGCGTAGGGGGCAGCGCTGTTCTTAACGCTGATCACCAAGACTTCTGGCACTTCGTAAGGATGGTTTTCATCAATGAAGTCAATCAGCTGAGCCGATGCGCTGGCCGCGGTCTTGATCGTGCAACGCCACTCTTTTGCTTCGCAAATTTCGCCTTGCCAGCGGTAAACGCTTAGCACCGGCCCGTCGATTTGAACGCATGCGGCCAGTCGAGCAGTTACAATTTGCTTAGCCAAGGTAGAAGCGGCTTGTTCAGAATCCACTGTTGTAGTGACTTCGACAATTTCAATCATGTGCTTTGTTCTGTTGGTACAATACTCTGTTGGTACAATAATAGGTAAGCCACATTAATTGCTATGCTTGGCGATCAATCTGTTTGGACGGCGGCAAACCTTTCATTAGGCAGCTTACAAATGATAGAGTACCATGACATTCTCACACATGCCTCACAATTGCCAATTGATGATCGACTTCGGCTGATTGACGACTTGGCATCATCCGTGCCCGATGACCATCCTCCACGGCTTTCGCCGCAGTGGCTTGCCGAAATCAACCGGCGAAGCGACCAGATTGACACGAATACAGTTAAAACGGAAAGCTGGGAAGTGATCCGTGACCGACTATTCGATCGCCACGGCGTTAGCCATGACGATTGATTTTCATCCCAAAGCAGCAGAAGAACTTGCTGCATCCATAGACTGGTACGCAGGACGCAGTTTAGTCTGCAAGAGGTTCTGAAATGTGTGGTCGCTTTACGCTGAAAACGCCGCCGGACCAGTGGGGGCAATTGCTGCTGCCGTTGCTGGACATCGAAGCCGCTAAGGCTAATTGGGTGCCGCGTTATAACGTTGCTCCGACCCAGAACATCGTGGCGATTGCCGTCGATTGCGAAAGCGCCGAGCGGTTTACCGATTACTTTCGCTGGGGACTTGTCCCAAGCTGGGCCGAGGACCTGTCCATCGGTAACCGAATGATCAATGCACGAGCCGAAACGATCGGCGAGAAGCCATCATTCAGTGGACCATTAAAGACTCGTCGATGTCTCGTGATCGCAGATGGCTACTACGAATGGAAGACCGAAGGGAAGCTCAAACAACCTTACTGGATCCATCCAGCAGATGGCGGTGTGTTTGCGATGGCTGGGCTGTGGGAAACAAATGGACGAGCAACGGGCCAGCCGATTAAGAGCTGTACGATCATAACGACTGCGGCCAATGAGAAAATGTCTGAAGTGCATGATCGCATGCCTGTGGTCTTGGTCGACGAAGCCTTGCAGAGTTGGCTGAACCAAAGTCTATCGGTTGCCGATGCGACCAGTTTACTCAAGGCCGCACCTGAAGAGTTTTTGGAAATGCAAGCCGTCGATCGTCGGGTCAACAATGCAAGAGTCGACGATGAGGATTGCTTGCGGCCCGTTTAACGGAATTCAGTATGTAGCTGGTTTCGTGAGAAACCGGATGCGGTAGATAAGGTCCCCTTCGCGCCCGGTTTCTCACGAAACCAGCTACATTGGATCGCCAAAATACCCTTGAGCGTTGCAGTTTAAGCCGTACGAAAAGTCACTTGACAATTGCAATCCGTCGTTTTGCGACACCCAAGCGACGGGTTTTGTTTGATGCGAACACCCATACTTTCGCAAGTCGCTAAACTGATACGCTCGCGAATTTTCATTCTGCTAGGTCCACTTAAAAACCCTCAATCCAAGCCCCGACAATGAGCCGTTTCCCGATCAATACGACACGCTTGCTTGAACGCTTCCTTCGCTATGTCAAGATCGGCACTGCCGCCGACGCCGACAGTACCACGTATCCAAGCAGCAAAGGGCAACTGGAACTTGGACGGTTGTTAGTGAGTGAACTGAAAGCGATGAGTGCCGAAGATGTTCATCAAGACGAACACGGTCTTGTGTGGGCCACAGTCCCAGCTACCGTTCCTGGACAACTTCCGACGATCCTCTTCAACGCTCACCTTGACACATCCCCCGAAGCGCCCGGCGACAATGTCAAACCCCAGGTCATCGAACGCTACACTGGCGGTGACATTCTACTGCCTGCTGGTAACGCGATCACGACGAGCGGTTGTCCTGCTCTGCTTTCGATGATCGACCATTGCCTTGTCACTACGGATGGAACGACTTTGCTTGGCGGCGACGACAAGGCAGGCGTGGCAGCTATCATGGAACTTGCACATCACTTGATCGAGTACCCGTCGATACCGCACGGTCCGATTCGTATTCTATTTACTTGTGACGAAGAAATCGGCAACGGTACTGGTCACGTCGACATGGCGAAGACTGAAGCAGTCGCAGCTTATACGCTAGACGGCGGCGGCAGTGGTGAACTTGAGAACGAGAATTTCTCGGCTGATCAATTAACCGTTCGTACCATTGGTCACAACATTCATCCATCGATTGGCAAAGGCCGCATGATCAACGCATCGCGAGGCTTGGCAGCGCTGATCGCTCAATTGCCCCTCGAGTCTTGTTCACCAGAATCCACCGAAGGCCGCGAAGGTTTTTTGCATCCTTACCACATCAGCGGTGGAGTGGGCGAAGCGGAGGTTCGTATCTTACTTCGCGATTTTGATACCGCACGGCTCGACGATCACGCCGGTATTGTTGCCCGCACCGCTGCTAAAATTGAATCACAAATTCCTGGGCTGAAATTTGAGATCAAACGCACGCGTCAGTATCGAAACATGTCCGACTCGCTCAAACGTCATCCAATGGTGGTTGAGTTAGCCGTCGAGGCCTTTGCGAAGTTAGACATCGAATGCAAACTCGGCTCAATTCGCGGCGGCACCGACGGAGCGATGTTCAGCGAGAAAGGTTTACCGACTCCTAACCTGAGTGTCGGTCAACACAACATCCACTCCGTTCTTGAATTCGCATCGCTGACTGAGATGAGCATTGCAGTTGCACATGCCGTGGAGCTAGTGCAACTTTGGGCTAACCAACGCGCGTAGCTTGGGATCATTTGTCCCGAGCTAAGGAGTTCGGTCGGGACAAATGGTCCCAACCTACGTTTCACTCCTGCAAGGCTCGCAAGCGGGAATGGCGAAAAGTCTTAGAAAAAGCAAAGTGTAGCGGAAACCGTCAAGGTTTTTCGGGGCTGATTTTGAGGCTTTGGTTTGCATGACCGAAATGCTTGACGCATTCCGCTACAAACTTTCCGCCAGACGACCTGGAAGCATACGCCACGTTATTTTTTGGATGGCACATCGCGGAACTTCCACTCCGGCGACCCCTTCGAATCAGGCACATGCGGGGACTTTCCCAATCCAAAATCATCGGGCTTCAAGTTCGTATTTTTCCAATAGCCAGGCTCGTTGATAAACCCATAGAAGCTCGGATAGAAAGGATCCACATAGGCCACGTCAGCTTTGGCTGGCACGTCGCGACCTGTCAAATACAGGGCTGCGTTGACGATCATTCGTCGCAAATCCTCGTTCACTAAATCCACCGAAGCGCCCGCGGTTGTGCAGAATGATTTCCCTTTGCCTTCGCCATTGGGACGAGTGTATTCATGGACCCATGCAAAGGGTTGCATCGGCGAGTTCTTTGGCCCTTCGATATTTTTTGAAGCCGGATCGAGTGTTTCAGTTACCGCACCGCGCATTAGAATCTTGTCCGCGTCGGTCAAGTGCGTTACACCATAAACATCCGACGGAACAAAGATATCCTTCACACCGCGTAGAATAGGATGATCTGCGCTAGCTGTTTCAATCACACCGCGAGCCCCTTCTTGTTTGTGCTTGCCGTGATGGTTGACCCATGTCTCACCTAGAATTTTCAGTCCGAAGTCGCCATAAGGTAGTGAACCAAACGCCCCTTTGCCTTGGAACGCATGAGTCGCTGTTCGAATCCCAATCACTGGCTTGCCTGCGTTTAGGAAATCCGTCACGTACTTAGCTTGCTCAGCATCGGGATTTCGAAAACGTGTTCCAATGATCATCAAGTCAGCGGTTGCAAGTGCTTCGAATCCACGAATCCCAGTCGAGTTATTCGAGTCGATGTACTCAGCGCCATCAGGTCCGAGAGCAAACAACACGGTGCACTTGAAGCCATGTTTCTGGCTGAGAATCTTTGCCAGCATCGGCATACTTTCTTCCGTGCGATACTCTTCGTCGCCGGAGACCAGCACGATATGCTTGGCCCCGTCTTTATTCGGCGGCTCAAGTACCAGACGATCCGCGGCATAAACGGAAACTCGCATCGCGATCAGAGCGAACAACAAGACAGATTGAATCAGGTGGGGGCGGGATAAAAGCATCGCAGCATCTCTCCGAAAGTGGTGGGAAGGGTTTTCAATATGATAAACTGGTCAGCGACAACTAGCCATCATCCCTTTGAGTTAACAGCAACCGTCAGTCGTTCTTGTTCCCACAGCGGCATCGTTGTTATCGCGTTGGTTTTGTCTAATCAGCCGGAACGCGTTAGAGAGCGTCCCGCTTAGGAGTTTGAACTGAAGCTGATCATTACGGTGGTATAGTCTTATCAGCCGGAAGGCGTTAGCCTCCGGTTGTGTATTGAACCGGAGGCTAACGCCGACGGCTTTC
>JANODD010000010.1:0-11840 GCA_031412515.1 Planctomycetia bacterium
ATCTGCACGACCGACTAAAAACTTCCGGAGGCATAGCAAAGCTCCAACGCCTGCTAGTTAATGCTTTACCAACCGAATACAGGATGTCTGCATGAAAACACCAAAAACAGTGCAACATCAAAAGGCGCTAGCCGCGGGTGACCGAAGCTTCAGTCATGTGAGCCGTCGGCGCTAGCCGCGGGTGACCGAAGCGGTTGACTTAACATACCTCGTTGACTTCCCAATACCGAACCATTCGCAGGAAATGCGATATCCATTTGACAGACCACCATTCATAAACGACCACAACTCCGAGACCCGCGGCTAGCGCCGTCGGCTCAGTGGCCTATAAATCCAGCTGGCGTATGCTTCCAGCTTGCAAATTGCCTCAACCGATCTGAACCACGAAATCGTTTACCAGACCATTAAACTGAACTGAAATGACAGAAGAAAACTCACTCGGACTGTTCGACGCTTTTGGTATCGAACTTGAATACATGATCGTCGATGCGGAAACACTTGATGTCCGCCCTATCAGTGACCAAGCACTGACCGCTGCCGCAGGTGAACTGACTGGTGAAGTCGAACTTGGCAGCATCTCGTGGAGCAACGAACTCGCCCTCCATGTGCTCGAGCTAAAAGTCACCGAACCCGTCACCGACCTAGCTCAAGTCACCGTCGACTTTCAACAAAGCATCGCCCAAGCCAACGAAATCCTCGGAAACTTCGGGGCACGCTTGATGCCCTCAGCGATGCATCCCTGGATGAACCCTGATCGTGAAATGAAACTCTGGCCGCACGACTACAGTCCGGTCTACAACGCATTCAATCGCATTTTCAACTGCAGCGGTCACGGTTGGGCGAACTTGCAAAGCACGCATTGGAATCTTCCGTTTCGAAACGAACAGGAGTTTGCCCAACTACATGCCGCAATTCGATTAATCCTTCCGCTGCTTCCTGGTATCGCCGCTAGTTCCCCGATCTATGATGGGCGAACTCATGGCACACTGGATTGCCGCTTGGAGGTCTACCGAAAGAACTCAGCAAGAATCCCTTCGATCACCGGACAAGTCGTCCCTGAAGCGGTCTACACCGAAGCCGATTACGAACGCGAAATCTATCAGCGGATGTATCGCGACATCGCGCCAGAAGATCCTGAAGGTACACTACAGCATATCTGGTTGAACGCGCGCGGAGCTATTGCTCGCTTTGATCGCGGAGCCATTGAGATCCGTGTGCTCGACATCCAAGAATGTCCCCAAGCCGACATCGCCATCGGCAGTTTAATGGTCGCAGCTCTGCAATCTCTTTGCGCACAGCAGTGGACCAATTTTAAAGAACAAGCCAGTGCACCGACTGAGGAACTAGCCTCACTGTTTCGTTCCACAGTAATAACTGGACCAGCGACAGTTGTCCCGAGTTCCATTGCTCAGCACTTTGGACTTAACGAATCAGCTGTTACCGTAGGGCAGCTTTGGCAAGATTTGCTCGTGCGCCTTCAGCCGACAAGTCCGCTGCTTTCGCCCATTGTTGTGGACAGCTTGACTACCATCCTCTCGCAGGGCACATTGTCGCAGCGGATACTTGCGAATCTTGGCAATGACTTTACTCGCGGCAATCTCCGGACTATTTACGGAGAACTCAGCCAATGTTTGCAGCATGGCGAAGTGTTTGCACCTACCAGAGTTGGCAGTTGAGCTGATGGATCGTTCGGGGCAGATTGCACTACGAACACTTGGTACCGTCAGGTCCCTCACTTACGGTGAACTGCAAGCCGACCTGGCGCCGCTGTAGAGTGTTGACTTAATAGTAATTGCTCATGTGTCGCCTAAGTTTTGCAAAATAGTTGACCGGTTTTTAGGAGCGCGGGCGTCCCCGCCCGCTGAACCCGCTAGGTGATTCGGCGACAGCAAAGAATCCGTTTATCGTCTACAAAGCGAGATCGTCGATCTCACTTGCAAGTCACCTAGTCCCGTGCGGGCGGGGACGCCCGCGCTCCGAAAAACCGGTCATCCAAGTTGGCTAGCGTCTAGGAGCATTTGTGTATTGCTACTAACTCAACGCTCTTCGCTGGCTTTGGGTCAAACGAGCGTTAGGTGCACACTTGCCCAATAGCTGGTGATCGATCACACTGAAGTATCAACACCAACCTTCGCAACGGAACTCTGCAACCCTCCCTGAGGCAGGTATGCTTCGACCCGCCGTCTTAATATCATTCGTATTGCTTAGCTCTACGACCGCAGTGGCGCAGCCCGCAATTTCTTACAATCGCGATATTCGCCCGATACTTGCCAAGCATTGCTGGGCTTGTCATGGTCCCGATGAAGAAGCCCGGCAAGCTGACTTGCGGCTTGATTCATTCGCCTCAGCCACTGAAGTCCGCGACGATCATGTAGCCATTCGAGCAAATGATCCAGAACACAGTGAATTGATGCTTCGCGTGTTATCACAGGACGAAGACTCAGTCATGCCGCCACGTGAAGGCGGATCGCCACTGACTCAATCTCAGATTGATTTGCTCAGGCTGTGGATCGCTTCCGGCGCTGAATATGAACAGCATTGGGCCTTCACTCCCCCCGAGCGACCGCAGTTACCCCCTGTCGAACACACCGAATGGGTTCGCCATCCGATCGACCAGTTTGTATTGGCAAAAATTGAAGCAGCCAAGCTGACTCCATCACCATCAGCGGATCGAGCAACCTTGCTGCGAAGAGTTTATCTGGACTTAATCGGCATTCCGCCAAGCGCGACCGAAATAACTGCCTTTCTTGAATCGCAGGATCCGCAGAGCTTCGAGCGTGTCGTTGATTCTCTGCTTGCGCGTGCAGAGTTTGGTGAAAAATGGGGCCGCGCTTGGCTCGACTTGGCGCGTTACTCCGACACCAACGGTTATGAGAAAGATCGCACGCGTTCCATTTGGCCCTATCGTGATTGGGTTATCAACGCAATCAACGCGGATATGCCGTTCGATCAATTCACTGTTCAGCAGATTGCTGGCGATATGCTCGCACCCAATGATTTACAAGCGAAAGTTGCAACCGGCTTTCATCGCAACACCATGCTCAATGAAGAAGGGGGCATCGATCCGCTCGAGTTCCGTTTCTATGCGATGAATGATCGTGTCGCCACCACGGGCTTGGTATGGATGGGACTCACGACCGGTTGTGCCCAGTGTCACACCCATAAGTTCGATCCGATTACGCACACTGAATACTACCAATTCATGGCCTTGCTCAACAACGCCGACGAACCCGACCAAGAAGTCATCTCGCCGACGCTTGATGCCGAACGCAAGCGAATCGAAAGCGAGTTCGAATCGAAAGCTAATCTTCTTCCCACACAGTTTCCGTTTAAAGGTTCTGCTGCAAGCGAATTGCCACCAGAGGATCGCGTATCAAAAAGCAAACTCGCGTTTCAGTCAGAGTTCGCTGCTTGGGCAGAACAGCAACGCTTCGTGGCAGTTGATTGGAAAATTACTGTGCCGTCTGAAATGAAAACGAATCTTCCGCGTTTGGATGCGCTCGAGGACGGTTCGATCTACTCTACCGGCGATATCACGAAACGCGACCTTTTCGAACTGATTTTGAAGAAAGATTCTCTTGGCGATCAACCGATCAAGGCATTGCGATTGGAAGCGCTACCTGATCCGAGATTGCCAGCTGGCGGTCCTGGTCGATGCTATTACGAAGGTCGTCGCGGCGACTTCTTCCTTAGCGAAGTAACCCTTCGCGACGGAGATCGCACTATAAAAATCCGAGAAGCGTCGAACAGTTACGGTAAAAACGGATTGGGCAGCGGCTCAGCTGAAGCAAAAAATGTCTTTGATGGCGATGGTTCTACCGGTTGGTCTACTGCTCAGCGGGAAGGCGAAGCTCATCAACTGGTCCTGGTACTCGACGAACCTTTGCAAGTCGCAGAGTCACTTAAAATCGAGATGCTCTTTGAACGCCATTACGCTACCAGCCTCGGTCGATTTCGTTGGTCGGTTTCTTCATCAGACAAGAAGGCGATTGCGCAGGATCTTTCCGCCACACTTCAAGCCGCTTTGGTGAAAGAACCATCGCAATGGACCAATACAGAACGTCAGCAACTCGAACAGCATTACGCTTTGACCTGCGAAGAACTCAAAGACGCGAGAAAGGAAATCGATCAGCTTCGTAAGTCGAAACCCGCGGCCCCAACGACACTTGTCATGCAAGAGCGAACGGCGGACAATCCTCGCCCCACGCATCGGCATCATCGCGGCGAGTATCTTAGTCCACGAGAAGAGGTTACCGCTGGGTTACCGGAGATGTTAAGTCAGTTAACTACCAAACCGCCTACCAATCGTTTGGAGCTGGGACGCTGGCTAGCCAGTAAAGACAATCCACTGGCAGGCAGAGTTGTCGTGAATCGCGCATGGCAGTCGCTCTTTGGTGAGGGGCTAGCGCGATCGCAAGGTGATTTCGGTATGCAGAGTTCACCGCCGACGCATCCCGAGCTGCTCGATTGGTTAGCCGTGGAATGGATGGAGTCAGGTTGGTCGATGAAGAAATTGCTGCGCGACATCGTCCTCAGTTCGACCTATCAACAAAGCTCAAGTTCATCACTCGAGTTGCGTGAAAGTGACCCTGAAAACATGTTGCTCGCCAGGTTCTCGCGTCAACGAGTCGATGCTGAAGTGCTCCGCGACGCGATGCTTGCTACTAGTGACTTGATGTGCGAGCGGATCGGCGGCCCCAGTGTCCGACCGCCACAGCCTGCTTCCGTGACTTCGCTTGCTTATGGCAATGAAGCTTGGCCTGTATCAAAGGGCGCCGACCGCTTCCGTCGTTCGCTTTATACTTTTTCGAAACGCACTGCGCCGTTTGCGGCCTATCAGGCATTCGATGCTCCGTCAGGTGAAACCTGCGCCGTGCGCCGCGAACGCAGCAACACACCGCTGCAAGCCCTCACGTTACTGAACGACAGCATGTTTTTAGAAATGGCCGAAGGGCTCGGTTGCCACATCTTTAAATCGAGCGACAAAGATGCTGACTGCGCGCACAATCTTGGTTTTCGAATTTGGTCGCGAGTGCCAAGCGAAAATGAGATTGCATTGATCTTGAAGTACGTCGAGGCTCAGCGCCAACGGATTGCAAGCGATGGCTTCGCGCCCGAAATTCAATCCGTCGACAACCCCGAATTGCAAGAGTTATTCAGCAAGCAGTCGTCGGAAGGAAAAGCCAGTCTTATGGCCTGGATCATGACAGCTCGTACGCTGATGAACACGGACGAAGCTGTTGCTAAACCATAGCCCTTAAGAGTGTAGCTGGTTTCGTGAGAAACCGGCCGAAGCTGCGACCACCCTTTGAAGCATCCGGTTTCTCACGAAACCAGCCCTGTTTCGATACAGTGTAGCTGGCTTCGTGAGAAGCCGGCTGAAGCGGCGAGCACCTTTGACGCATCCGGTTTCTCACGAAACCAGCTACCTAAAGAAACGTGTTGGACCGAGAACGATGAATCCTCAATACAATTTTGCGCGGCGTTATTTTCTCAACGAATGCCGACTTGGACTGGGCAAAATCGCCATTGCTTCGTTAGCAGCCGGAACACTAGCAAATACACGCATCTTTGGCGGCGCTGAGAAGTCTGCGTCACAAATGGGTTTGCCGGACCTGCCCCATTTCCCAGCCAAAGTCAAACGGGTGATCTATTTGTTTATGGCCGGTGCGCCGAGCCAACTGGACTTGTTTGATTACAAACCCAAACTCACTGAACTCGAAGGGAAGCCGCTGCCGCCATCGGTGATTGAAGGCCAGCGTTATGCGTTCATTCAACCCGATGCAGCAGTGCTTGGACCGCGATTCAAATTCGAACGCCAAGGCAATTCGGGAATGGAGATTTCCGAGATGCTTCCGCACTTGGCAAAGATTGTTGATCGCATCTCAGTGCTGCGAAGCGTATCAACGGACCAGTTCAATCATGCGCCCGCTCAACTAACACTAAACACCGGTAACGGCATTCCGGGCCGACCGAGCATGGGATCATGGTTGAGTTACGGACTCGGCAGCGATACCGATGACTTGCCTGCGTTCGTCGTTTTGAAAAGCGGCGATAGTCTCAGTGGCGGCGCGGCGATGTGGAGTTCCGGGTTCTTGCCTTCAAAGCATCAAGGCGTTCCGTTTCGAGGCCAAGGCGATCCAATATTGCACACGTCGAATCCCAAGGGCTACGACCAGCAATCTCAGCGCGAGTCGCTCGACTTGATCGGCGACTTGAATCGTATTCAGCTCGATAAAGTCAGCGATCCCGAAATTCAAACTCGCATCGACGCTTATGAGATGGCTTATCGAATGCAAATGCGTGCACCCGAGTTGATGGATTTTTCCTCGGAGAGCCAAGAGACGCTCGATCTATACGGCGCCAAACCGGGCGAAGCGGGAAAAGGATTTGCGAACAATTGTCTTCTCGCCAGACGTTTGGCGGAGCGCGGCGTTCGCTTCATCCAAGTTTATCACGCTGGCTGGGATCATCATTCCGATGTCGCCGGTGGCTTGAAGGGAACATGCAAGGCAACTGATCAAGCGTCGGCTGCGTTGATTGAAGACCTCGCGCGGCGCGGGATGCTGGAAGATACGCTAGTCATTTGGGGCGGTGAGTTCGGACGCACTCCGATGGTAGAAGCCAGCGCCGCCCTCGGGCGTTCGCTAGGTCGAGATCATCATCCGCAAGCCTTTACCATGTGGATGTGCGGCGGCGGCATCAAGCAAGGCCATCAGTTCGGTCGCACCGATGAACTTGGTTTTCATCCGATCGAAGACAAGGTTGATGTCCAGGACATCCAAGCCACCATCCTGCATTTGCTCGGCATCGATCACACTCGACTCGGCTACGAATATCAGGGCCTAAGATTCCGGCTAACAGGCGTTGAAGAACATCATGTGATCAAGGGTGTACTTGCTTAGGCGTAAGCATAACAATCCGTCGTGCAAGACGGCGGTATTCAGATGATCAACTGACGCTTGATTGATACACCTGCGCCTCGACACGTTTATAATAAATCGCCCTGCCTCCGCTTGTAAATCATATTCATCTGGAATTGACTCGCATGCAAAACAATAAACAAAATCGACGTAAGTTTTTGGCCACTTCGTCGGTTGCATTTGCGGCGAGTTCACTTGCTTTGAGAGTCAACGCTGCCGATCAAGCTCGCGCGTCAAACCAACAATTGGTTATCGGTCAAGCGGAAGCTGCGGAGGTCGGCAATCAAGTGCTGGCTCAAGGTGGGAACGCAATCGACGCGATTGTTGCTGCCGCGTTGGTCGCTGGCGTGGTCGCGATACCATCGACGGGAATCGGTGGCTACGGCGGGACACTCGTAGTAGGTGGCTTGCCTGGCGGTAAAGTCGCTGCAACTGATTTCAATACTGCTGCACCAGCCGCAATGCGCGAAAACACATTTCAAGCCGATGAACATGGGAAAGTCAAAGACGATGTCAACAATCATGGTTGGCAAGCTGTTGGAGTTCCGGGCGTGTTAGCGGGTTTGCAGAAAGCGCTGGACGCTTTCGGTACTCGCACCTTTGCAGAGTCTGTTCAACCGGCGATTCGCTATGCGGCTGATGGCTTTAACATCAGCAAGAGTTTAGCTGCGGCATTTAAAGGTGCAGAGAATCGATTCCGCCGAGATGTAGGTTCCGCGAAACTGTTTCTTTCTCAAGATAAATCACTGGTCGAAGGAAGTACGTTTCGCAATCGTGATTTGGCTAAAATGCTGGAGTCTCTAGCAACCGCAGGCAATGTTGCGGCTTTCTACAAAGGTGAGTTCGCCCAGCGGATTGCTGATCAAAGCAAAGCCAATGGCGGCTTGCTAACGAAAGATGACTTTGCAAATTATGAAGCTCGCCTCGTCGAACCACTTTCGGTTCAGTGGAACAGTTTTAAAATTCATACGCTTCCACCAACTTGCGGTGGTATCACCGTACTCCAGATCCTTGCAATCCTTCAAGCTCTTGGATGGCCTGACAATACTCCATCACCAGAAATTGCGTTAGTCGAAGCATCGCGTGTTGCGTGGTCCGATCGCTTGGCACTGCTTGGTGACCCGGCGTTTAGTGATGCACCAGTAGACCGCTTGCTATCGTCCCAAGCCACCGGTGAAGTTGCCGATCGAATTCGCGAGGCGATCAAAACTCGAACTCCACTCTCGCTCAAGTCCGATGGGCGTTCTGCAGGAGGCACAATTCACCTGAATGCAACCGACAAAAGTGGATTGACAGCGGCGCTGACCTTTACTCATGGCGATGGTTTCGGAGCTCAAGTAACGGCTGATGGTTTGGGTTTGCTATTGGGTCATGGTCTTTCGCGATTTGACCCACGCCCTGGTCGTGCCAATTCGCCCGGACCATCCAAGCGGCCTTTGCATAACATGTGCCCAACCTTGGTCACTCGCGACGACAATGTGGTGCTCGCAGTGGGTGCAACTGGCGGCCGGCGCATCGTCAGCGCCGTGACGAACGTGCTAGCTCGCTACGTTGGTCAGCATGAAACGCTTGAAAAAGCGACGAAGTATCCGCGCATTCATACGGAAGGTGATTTGTCGCTAGTCGTTGAAGCGAATCTTCCAAATACAAAACAGCTTGAATCGTTCGGATATAACATTTCAAAGAGCTCTGTTGGATCGTTCAATGCTATTGAGCGTGAAGCATCGGGCGCTGTAAGTTCTGCACAACGTTAGGTGCCCCTCGCCTCTTCCCCCTCACGAGGTTGTCCGGTTTAAATCGCTGCGCAATCCCTGTTTTCCTGAGCCTGAGGCGCTAGCCGATTCCCGTCGACCAAAGATCGGAGATGAGCACTGCACGATTCAGAGGTTTTTTACCACACATCTTTTTGCCGGTCCTTGACTTTTGCAAATCTTCGTTTTTCGACCCAAACAAGCAGTAGATCCTAGTTAGAACTCACCGACCACTTCGTTACCGGATCGACTTCCCGAACCATTCCAAACTGCAAGTTCGATCGAAGCTGAAATGAATTGAACGTGACCGTCACTGAAAAGTGAGTGAACGCCTCCAGTGTGTTTGCTGTGGGCAGCGACGTTGTGTGAAAGTCGGCTCCACCAGTAAACGTTGCGTTGACTGTGCGGCAATCCGCCTCGACAATCAATCTGCTTGTCATTGGGACCTCGGACGTGATTGTACATCGTATGTCCTGGTGCCCCGTACAGTAATCGATTGCCTCGAGTCAGTTGCAACCTGTTTCCTGAAACGCAATCTTGAGAATAGTTAAGCAACTCTGGGCCCGCATTTGTATTGTTATTGCCTGATGTCAATACGAAGCCGGTCGTGGGTATGACTCCATTCCAATTTCCTCCGCTGTTGGCCGGGTCGTTAGGGTCAGATAGGATTTGCTCGCTGATGCAAATCGTTTGGCTGGTTCCATCGGTAACGTCAGCTAATCGGACTCGCGAATTTTCATAGAACACACCCGTGACTTGCTGGCCTCCAGGATTTTTTGGCGATACGGAAAAGGTTGTACCAGTACTTAAAACATAGTTTGAGACACCGGCAAATCCGGCGCCTTGCGCCAGTGATCTTAGTCCGGCATCGGATGGACAAACGAACACGGGTGGCTGGGTTATGCTCATGTCGTTATTGGCGGCGGTATCCGGACCACTGTTGAAATTGATCTGGTTATAAATAACGCTTTGTTCCAGTTGTGGGAGCAAGAAAGCAAATGCGGAAAAACAGTTGCCGTTACCACTTGTCGCGTTTGCGTTAGCGGAAGCGGTCAGATTGTCCGATGGTGATACGGCAACCAAGCGGCCCGGAGGGAATGTTCTGTGAGCCGAAGCGTAGTTATGCGTGGCAAGGCCAAGCTGCTTTAAGTTGTTCACGCATTGAATGCGTCTGCCCGCTTCGCGAGCTGCCTGTACAGCCGGAAACAACAGTCCGACAAGGATCCCTATAATCGCAATCACTACCAGCAATTCAACCAAAGTCATCGCTCGACGGCGCAAAATATTATCCATGAATGTCTCCTCCATCGACGCTTGCTTTTTAGCGCGAACCGCTGAAAAAGCAAAGAGTAAAGTAAGCGATTGCTGCGATAGCTCCGGCGCAAGGCACGGTCGTTATCCAGGCCAGTAAGATCTCTAGTACCTTACGCCACTTTGCTTGCCTAGTGCTTGCCCCCATTCCTAGCAGCGAACCGACGCTCACGTGCGTCGTGCTTACGGGTAGACTATGAAAACTCGCGGTGGTTACAAGGATTGCGGTAACTAAGTTGGCTGCAAAGCCTTGCCCAGCCGTCATCCCAGTGACTTTCTTTCCCAAAGTCTCGGCTACTTTTCTTGCATCCACCAGTCCACCAATTGCGATCATGACGCCGATGACTAAAACTGCGTAGCGTGTTTGCACCTGGGGAATGATGAGGAGCAGCGCAGCCATCTTGGGTGTGTCATTGAGGCCACGCGCGAAGCTTGCTGCTCCGGCGGATGCGAAGTGAGCGACATCTAAGTATTTGTTCCGCTCATCGGGTGCTAAACGCAACGCCTTGAGTAGCCAATAAACCGATCCTCCCAGGAAGATAGCAATGATCGGGCTAAAGAAAAGCGGATAGAAAAAGTTCTTTCCCAGTGCCACAAAATGCACTTGATCGCTTGCCCCTGCCAGACCGGCCCCCAACAGTGCTCCCACCAGAGCGTGTGTAGTGGAAACAGGGAATCCAAAACGCGTTGCCAGAAAGCTTGTCAAGGCGGCGCCGGTGGCCACGGCAGCGGTAAAACTCGGTGACTGCAAAAGGTCGTCGCTAACGAGACCCTTGCCACTGAACTTTTTAATCAAGCCTTCAGCCAAAAAAACTGCGGCAATAGAGCCGGCGAAAGTCGTTGCAGTGCCCCACCCAAGAGCAACTTTCAATGAAGTAGTACCGCTGCCATACAGGGATGCAACGCCTTTGCTATTTGCATTGGCACCATTGGTGAAGGCAACAAAACCTACGGCAAGAGCTAAGAACAGAAGCAGCACGTTGAACCTATTTCGCTTTGTTCTCTTTGACTTCTGCGGGATACTTTTTCAATGAAGCGTATTCCTTCCATGAACCTTCATACAGCCTTACGTTAGGATAACCCGCAACGTGAGCGAGATAGAATCGGAGCAAGCTGCCCTCGCGCGACGTACCACAGTAGACGATGATCTCCTTGTCTTTCGTAAGTCCTGCGTTGTTGAGTTCCGTTTGCGATTTCTCAATGGGGATAAATTTGTGGGTATTCTCCTTTTCCATAAGCTTTGCCCAGTGGAAACTGATCGCGCCAGGAATATGGCCTTTTCGAAGCCAAACATCATCTTCTCCAACATACTCGTTGTGCGGTCTTGCATCGACTAGAACAACATTGGTTTGATCTTTTCGAGAAAGCAATTCTTCGATACCGATGGCAATGGATTTTTTTGCATTTACAGGAAGCGTTCCGTGAGGATTGCCAAAATACTCCTGAGTCATCGGCAATTTCAGTTTCTGCCATTCGACGAGTCCGCCATCGACGATTCGAATGTCTTCGACGCCAAATTTCTCAAGCACATAGGCGACCATGCTCGCGCTGAGGATCTCATCATTGGGAAGCCTGTCGCCGGTCGCGTAGATCAAGTGTGTCCGGCTGCGATCGACGCCGGCGCGAACGAGCAGAGCTTTGGTCAGGCCATCGGGCAAGTACTGTACGGGCACACCCTGATCGGTTCCTCTTAACGTATCGAAATTGAGGTGGTGGGCCGTTGGAAGGTGTCCACGAAAATAGTCTTTGTAGCCGCCTCTCGTATCGATCACGATTGGGCGTTGCGATGCGTCTGGATTGGCGATTAAACGCTCGGCATCGGCACATGATATCGTTGCAATTTCGGCAGCTGCAA
>JANODD010000011.1:0-23386 GCA_031412515.1 Planctomycetia bacterium
ACATCTGGAATAGAAGGGGCGCCATGTGAAATAGCTTCGGCTTCTGCGGGATTGATGACGTTCGACATTTCGATTCCTTCGATCGCGAAAAGAGACGCTCCACTTTCGAATGGAGGACTTGCGAAACAACAGAAAAGAGACAGTTCACTAAAACAATGGAAACAGCACGTCGAATGTTGACGTACCAGCCGAAAAGGCCGCTATAAATTCCAGGGTTTCAACTGCGTTTATAGAGAACGTAATCGAAGGATAATCGTTGTACGAATTCTGCTCACCCGCGGTTCGCTCATCGTAGAGCATTTCATTGTAGAACATTTGAGGACAAATGTTCTACAATAAAAGCACTTGACTTCGCTCGACTTTAGTTTTCCGATAGCCAAACGAGGTGGAAAGGTCCGCCACGTCTACGTTTCTGCGGGTTTCCGCAGAATCTTTTCCATCTTCTTACCTTTCGCCAACTCGTCGATCATTTTATCGAGATAGCGAATCTCACGCATCGTCGTTTCTTCAATCTCTTCAATACGAACACCGCAAATCACTCCCGTGACCAAAGTCCGTGCCGGGTTCATCCTGGGTGCGTCTGCAAAAAATGTTTCAAAGTCGGTTTTCTTCTCCAGTTGACTTTCTAACTCACTTTGCGAATAGCCAGTCAACCAACAGATGATCTCATCTACCTCTAACTTCGTTCGACCCTTCTTCTCGGCCTTCGCGATGTAGTGAGGGTAAACGCTTGCGAAACTAGTCGTGTAGATTCGGTGCTTTGACATAACAGTTCATAACCTTTGCAATGCTCTTGAGTGTCGCACAATTGTCTCAATTGTTGCCGTCCATCGCTAGTGCTTTTTGATGTTGCGCATTTCGATTTCGTGTGCCACTGGCTTTCCCAATCGCATCCGGGAATGCGGATGCGATTGGGAAAGGCCAGTGTACCGAAGCGCATAGGTATGAATTAACTAAGTCATTCCAATGCCCGGGCGGTCTGAATAATGGTGGCCGAAGTAATCACGTCGCAACGCTTTGGACACAAAAATCCACCACCGCGATGATGCATGGTTTGGAATGGTTTACATTTCACTTGTGACGAAACTTCGGCAACTTTCACGGCGAGTGAATTAGCATTGACACCGTTAACGGCAGCTAGAGTCACCTACTCCGTTTCACTGGCCATGCCCCATAACGTCTGATATTAATGCAGACTCTGTGGGGCAGCCAGTGGCACACAAAGCAAGAATGCGCAACATCATAACTAGCGCTTCGGGTTACCTGCTAAGCAATGATCTCATGGATCACTCGACCATGCACATCGGTCAGCCTTGTGTCACGGCCTCCAAAACGATAAGTCAATCGCTCGTGATCGACGCCCAGTTGATGGAGAATCGTTGCATGCACATCATGGATATCGAGCGGATTGATGACAGCGCTCATGCCCATCTCATCGGTCTCACCAAAAGTCATGCCTCCTCGGATTCCGCCGCCCGCCATCCAAATCGTGTATCCACTGACATGATGATCGCGTCCATCATCGCCTGAACTATGTGGTGTTCGGCCCATTTCGCCTGCCCAGACAACCAGTGTTTCATCCAGTAACCCTCGCTGTTTCAGATCTTTGATCAACGCGGCAATCGGTTGATCGGTTATGCGAGCATTTTCACTATGACGTAACTTCAACTCGCCATGTTGGTCCCAAGGCGAATTGTTAGCGTGTGTGTTAGGGCAAGTGATCTCGACGAATCGAACGCCCGATTCAACGAGTCGCCGCGCTCGCAGGCACTGGAGCGCATAGAAGCGTTCGTAGTCATTGCTCCGGTCAGCGCCATACATTTTTATAGTCGCTGAGGTCTCACCGCTGATATCGCACAACTCGGGAACCAACGTTTGCATGTGGGCAGCAGTCTCATAGTTGCGAATGGTCGACTCCATGGCCTCGCTACCACCCAGTTCGCCGACTGACGCTGCCTCTTGCTCGCGGAGAAACGCCAACTTGGCTTGCTGGATATTGGCTGCGTCGGCTGGCACGATGTTGTCTACAGGAGTTCCTTTTGCGCGAACCATCGTCGCTTGATGTGAGGCGGGTAAATAGGCGTTCGCAAAATTCTGAATCCCGCCGTTGGGAATCCAGTCATTGTTCAATAACACGTAACCAGGCAACTGTTGGTTTTCTGTCCCCAACCCGTACGAGATCCAGGATCCAATGCTGGGCGCCGCACCAATCGATCGTCCCGTATGGAGTAGCAGCGACTGCGCACCGTGGAGTGGAGACTCACCGACCATGGACCGAATCACGCACAAGTCATCGACAACTTCAGCCACTTCGGGAAACAAATTGCTAACCCACAATCCGCTTTCACCGCGTTGCGAGAACGACCAAGGGCTCTTTAGCCATTTGCGATTGGCACTCACCGCTTGAGATCGAGTATCGATCCGCCATTTAGCTGGCTGGCCATGTCGCTTGTCCAGTTCAGGCTTGGGATCAAACGTATCAACGTGTGATACGCCGCCATCCATAAACAAAAGGATCACTCTCTTTGTTTTCGGTGGAATGTTGATTTGAGTTGGACTTGCCGCAATGGCGCTTCCTGCAATTTGCGAGAATGCGAGCCACCCAAAGCCCATGCTTGAGTGTCTAAGGAATTCGCGTCGCGAGCGGGGCGACGGCTGACTGCCAGGACAAGATATAGACTTATCGAACATGAATGAATTCCTTCATGTTAAAGATCGCATGCGCCACATCCTGCCAAACAAGCGGTGAAGTCATAACATCCAATTTACGAATTTCACTGCTGCGATTGGCCAATTGCACGAATCGCGTCAATTCATCGTTACGAACGTCCCGTGCAAAGGCTTCACGAACCATAGAAGCGATTCGCTCTTCGATAGATGGCGAATGATCAAGCACCAATCGTTCGCCCCATTGCTTAGCGACCGCCAATACCAACGGATCGTTCAGCAGCGCGAGTGCCTGATCCGGTACGCTGGTCACATCCCGCCTGCCGGTTGTCAACTTGGGGATCGGTTGATTGAACAATGCCATGAACCGCGAAGGCTCCATCATCGTTACTTTAATGTACAGGCTGCGGCGACCGCGACCATTGAGCGGTCCCGAGAATAGTCGCTTGGCAGGGTCTTCGGCCGTTCGATGTGGATCAATCGGTGGACCGCCAAAGCAGTTGTCAACTTGACCCGAAACTGTCAGCAGAGTATCGCGAATCGCTTCGGCTTCAAGGCGACGAATCGGAAGGTGGTGTAACAGGCGGTTTTCTGGATCGACGGTTAACGAATGCGCATCCGCAGTGCTGCGCTGCTTCCAACTTGCGCTGCAAACCAACAGCTTGACCAGCTTCTTTAGCGACCAACCTTCATCGACAAATCGCTGCGCCAGGGAATCAATTAACTCAGGGTGCGACGGAGGTTCACCGAGATGACCAAAGTCGTCGGGGGTTCGCACTAGACCTTCACCGTAGAGATGCTGCCACACACGATTGACAAAAACGCGGGCAGTCAGCGGGTTCGATCGGCTAACGATGACCTTGGCTAATTCTTCGCGGCCACTGCTATCGTCCGATGGTCTATCCTTCAACTGACTGAACAACGTCAGACAGCCGCGTGGAACTTCATCTGCCAAGTCCGTGTACGAGCCGCGAACACCGATACGCTCATCGTGGGCTTCCTTCCAATCTGCCATAGAACCGACAATTGTATCGGGAACTAGTCGTTGTTCGGTCTCACGGTATTTGTTAACCCACTTCTGCAGATTTTCATTGGCTGACAATAAGTTGGGTAATAGCTTGAGTTGCAAGGCTTCGGTGATGACTTGCACGGAATCGGCATTGGCTTGTCCCTGTCCCAAACGGTCGACCGAGGTCAATATCAAATCTTTGATTCGAACTTCCCAAGCCGCCTGTGACTCAAATAAAGGCACAAAGCGATCCAGTTCATCCAGCGGAGGTTTTCCAGCGGGATGTTGATAGATTCGAGTTACACCGAACCACGAGCGAGGGTCCGCGGCATCGGCTTCGGTTAAGCCACCGTAGGCGGTGCGAGGTGGGAAGTAATTGTTGATCGACTTGGTCACCATTTCAAAGAACAGTCGTCGCGGGCGCTGGTCTACGCTGCCTTCGAGCGACGTGAAATTGCCAGCCGTTTGTGTTAGCCAACCGAGCTGCGGTCGATTGAGAAACTTCATCCGCTCGCTGTGGATCGCTCCGTCGACAATGAATGAGTAACCCGAATGCTGAGCTCCAGCGGACTGAATCGAGAAAGTAACAGGCGGTGATTGTGTGAACAGTGGGCTTCGCAAGGCTCCGGCCAAGCGACTGGACCAGACGTGCGACCAGCGACCTGCTGGCAGGATGCTGGATATGGCGTTGTCACCTTCTTCGGCAACAATCAACTCACCGTCCCGCACCAAGCCATGTTGCATTCCTGCCCCTTCCCATTGCCAGCCGCCCGTGCCAGTCTTTGCATCGCCCCCCGTGAAGTCCGCGATGAGTGTCAAGTTGTTTTGATTCTCTGTTTTTCGGCGGAGTCGTTCCGCTTGAAATTCTTCAGCAGTGAGCGCCGTTTTGAGTGAACGCTGCCACAGAGCTGTGAGGTTTTCAGGAAAGGCCTTTGATGGTCTTTCTTCAACTAGAATTGCCTTTAAATGTTCTACCATCTCACCGCTGCTGTTTTTCCAAGCGGCCAGCAACTCACGTTGAATTTCTCGTTTAATCGTTCGCAGTTCGGAAATCACGGCTGCGTTCTTGTCATAACTATCAATCGCTTTCGAAGGCCAGCGAGTGCTCATGAAGACACCAGCGAGCGCGTAGTAATCTCGCTGCGGAACAGCGTCGAGTTTATGGTCGTGACATTGAGCACAGGCTACCGTGGTTCCCAAAAATCCTTTTCCAAACGTGTCGATGACGTTGGCCATCGCTTCTTGCGAGATACCTTCGGCATCAATATTGTCTCCATGCCGCCGTTCCCCCAATCGCAGGGCCATAGGACCGATCAGCGATTCCACAATACCAAGGTCATGATCAACTCGCGGTTCAATCAAATCACCAGCAATCTGCTCGACAAAGAAATTTCGAATGGGCAGATCGCTGTTGAATGCTCGAACGACATAGTCTCGGTACAAGTACGCGTTCTTGGCTGGCGCATCCCATTCGTAACCGTGCGTGTCGGAGTAGTGCACTACATCCAACCAATGCCTTGCCCAGTGTTCACCGAACTGCGGACTGGCAAGTAACCGATCGACTAAAGTTGAATAGGCTTCAACGGAATTGTCTTGAACGAACGAGCTGACCAATTCGCTTGATGGTGGAAGTCCCGTGAGAGCAAAGCTAAGCCTCCGCACGAGAGTTGATTGGTCTGCTTCCGGCTGAGGTTGCAACCCGTTGGCTTCAAGCTTCGCGAGAATGAATGCATCGACTTCAGTCCGCGCCCAATCGGAACGCTGCGTAGTTGGCGCCGTGTGTTTTGTAACGGGCTTAAGGCTCCACCAATCCGATCGCTGCTTGTAGAGCTCTGACCAACTCATTTTTTGTTGCCGTTCGATGATTTCATCGCGAGGATCCGGAGCACCCCTCTCGATCCACTGCGAGATATCGGCAACGACCGCTTCCGGCAACGGAGGTAGATCCGGCGGCATTGCCGAGACATCTCCTTCGTGCTTGATCGCTTTCAGAAGAAAACTTGCACTCGGGTCGCCTGGCTTGATACTAGGCTCACCTGAATCACCGCCCGTTTGCCAGCCCATGCGTTGGTCCAGTCGCAGACCGCCTTGCACTTTGTCGACTTCGGGACCATGACACGCATAGCAATGTTTGACCAGCACTGGTCGGATTTTGGATTCGAAGAAGTTGATCTGTTCCGCCGTTGGTTTCGATTCCGTTTGCAACGCTTCTACGAAAACAGTTGCTTGTGAATACGCAACGCCGCACGACATCGAAGCAATCGCGAAGAGTATCGTTTGAATCGAGTTGAGATGGGCGGACATTTGGCGTGCCAGAGGAGCGGAAGGCGGGAGCTGCTGTGTACCATTCCCCACCGACTTTTGACTTGGTTCGTATGGGGCGTTTTTTATGCACTGCAGCTCGTTTCATACTAGCACAACCTGCGAGCTATGTCGCTGATCTTTCCGCAATGGAACGATCTGGAGGCGGCCAAATTTTCTCACGCAAAGCCGCGAAGACGCAAGGTTTAAAAACGCGTTACGAACGGTACACCGAAAAAGGCTGCGCAATGCACGAGGACCACACATAATCGCAATCCGACATGCGACCTTATTTAAGCCGACGATAGCAATCCGATACTTCCGAAGGACGATCCTTTTATCTGCCGTGTTCAAAAGGGTTTACAAGTGGCAAGCCTAAGCCTTGTAGTTCGGCGACATTGCGAGTAGCGAATTTCAGTCCGTACACCAGTGCAGTCGCCGCCAGCAACGAATCGACAGCAGGTAATGGACGGATCGCATTCAAACGTCCCCACTCATTGGCTACAGTCGACGAAATCTTCAGAACGCGATTATCGAAGTCGCTTATCAGTGCGGACAACCATGACTCCAAACGCGATGCCTGATGGGGATCACGGATCGCAATTAAGTTGATGCCTTTGCGTATTTCCCCCAAAGTAAGGACAGAAATGGCACCGCCGTGATCAACCAACTCCGCATTGACACAGGCTGTGACAGAAGCATCACATCGGTTCCCCTTGCGCAATTCGGAGACTATGTTGGTATCCAAAAGATAACGCATTATGGGTCCAAATTGATCTCACGCATGGCTCCCGTGATACGCTGAAAATCATCATCACTTCCGACGTTTGGCATCGCGAGCAGATGCTCTTCGAAGCTGAGCTTAGGTTTTTGTTCGGTCACCGTTTCGAGCAATGCTTCTCGCAGAATCTGCCGATGTTCGGCCTCAATGCTCTGGCAATTTTCTTCAGCCCGCTGTTTAAGTTTTTCAATCAGTTCAGGCTCGATATCTCGCAACGTTAGATCTGGCATAGTGAGCCTCCGAATAGAGCAAAACTCGCAGCGGTCCTATAGCTAGTTTAGCTTGAATTATCAAAGCAAGAAAGCGCCGAGTCGTCATTCGTCCACGTTAGGGAAAATATCTTCAAGATCAAGTGAAATTTCGCAAAGTCGCCATCGTGCCTGAGGTCGTGCACCCCTCAGGCAATATAGCCATACGTGCGACATTTTAGTCGTACGATGTTTTAATCGCACGACAAGATCGAAGATCCTCCTCCTGAAAAATTGGGCATCGAAGGGAAAGGTAATCGACAGCGCGCGATAAAACGGTTGAAATAAGAGTGATCCGAAACAGTCGATAGAGCCTTCCCAACGCCGGGTGGATAGAAACAACCGTGACAAACTTCATATACGCAAAATTGGTTCTGGCCGTCTTTCTAATCTTTATTCCAGTTCATTGTGGCGTAGCGCAACAGGACGTCGAACAAGTTGAGCTTTGGTCAAATCGAGTTGTTGAAGCAGTTGCCCAAATAGCCTCGGAGCCAAAAGTTCCGACCTACGAGTTGGACTACCATGTCGATTTGGCTGCCATCGCTTTGGGGCAGCATGCGCGAGTGCTGGACGCGTTAAAACTCTTCGATCGCATTGGGCTGAACAAGGATGCAAGAAAGCGAGAAGTGGCATTGATGTTTCTGGCGGATGGATTGTCGACCGGCGACTTCGTTGAGGCAGCCCTAGCAGAATCAAGCAAAATCGAAAATGAGAATCTTCGCGGTACCAGCTTTATTAGTGTCGCCATCCGTCAAGCGCAAAGAGGTGATTTTGAAGACGCAGTGAAGTTGCTGGAGCGAATCCCTAATCAAAAGTCTCGCGATCGAGCGGTTGCACAGATCTGCAACGAGTATGCAGAGATCAGCAAATTCGAAGATGCGCAGAAACTAAGTGCTTCGATAGCCGATCGAAACACTCGCATGGACGTGTTAGCAAAAATCGCGAAACGGAAGACAATGCCGAAGATTTTGGATGCTGATTATGTGCAAGCAAAAATCGACTCCGCAAAAGATGGCGTATTCGGTAGCGCATCGGAGGCTGAGTTGACGTTTCTAAACCATTACTACCGTGCTGAGGTTGCCTACGAATCTAAGGATACACAGCGTTTTGATGTTGAAATACGAGCAGCGCAAATGCTCGCCCTGACAATGGCTGACAACGATGCATCTCTATTAATGCTCGCAAGACTTCTGTTTCAAGCGAATCGACTAGACGATGCCAAATCACTTTATGTAAAACTGTTTGACAAATACTTGGCTAGAAAAGACAGCCCGCCAGCGTTCGATTTTAACCAAATGCTGTTTGGAAGCGGTCAGAAATCCGATGCTTGGATTGTCGCCTATTGCACGCCCGATGACGAGTTGAAGGTCTTGCTAAAACAGCTTTCAGAGCGCGACAGCTTGTTTATCGTTGCTGCCCCAGTTTTTGGAGCGGCCATTCGCCGTAGCAATCCTGAGTGGGCTGAAGGCATGTATCGAGATGCTCGCAGCGTCAAGCTTCGAGCAGAGTTGGCCGTGAACAGCCTCTTTGCGTTGGCTCAAAAGGACTGACTTCAGTTCAGCGGACGAGAGGCCCGTGATTTGGCGAAGTATATTAAAATTAGCACGCCAAATCCGCATCTGAAAACTATTATTTGGCGACGTAAATAGAGCATAGCTCGCCAAATCTCACTCGCCGAAGAGTTAAATTGCGAACGAGGTGTATTACGCAAGGACGCTACGACGCAAACTTTGGTAGGTTTTCTCTTTGCGGCTTAGCGACTTTGCGTGAGACCTGCTTTTCCCAGTGGTGCCTTTCTCGATCAAGCTCGATTTGAGATCAGTGCGGTATCAAAGCCTAGATGCTCGGGACAAATGGTCCCAAGCTACGCCACTCATTCCTCCCCATATCGGATCTCCAAATGTCCACAACCAAACTTCCCGATAACCCCGAAGCCGATCTGCGTGTTAAGGCTGTGTTCGACGACATCCGCGTTACGCGCGGGACTGACTTCATCAACAACTTGTGGCATGCACTTGCGTTCGATCCAGTGTTGCTTGAAAGCACATGGTCGGAAGTCAAGCGTTTGATGGCAACGCCAACGCTCATCGATCCGATGACAAAAGAGATGGTCTACATCGCAGTTTCGATTGCGAACTCGTGCAGTTACTGCGTGCATTCCCACAGCGCGGCGGCCCGTGCTAAAGGGATGACCGATGCGATGCACGCGGAACTGTTGGCCATTATCGCCTTGGCCGCCAAAACGAACCACTTGGCAACTGGACTCCAAGTGCCCGTTGATGGGGTCTTCGACTTGGGACATGAGAGCTAGGAGGTGAACGAAATGCGATGCACCGCGAGAGATAGGAAGACCGCAGAGGAAAACACATTCTCTCTCTGCGGTCTTCCAATCTCTCGCGGTTCAAAAGGCTTTTTCAAAAAATTCCACGCTAACGCGAGTACCGAAGGCTCGTTAAGGATTTGATCTTAAACTGGATGCTACGCACCCATCGGATGTCCGTCTCTAATCCAAATGACTCCAGTTGCCAGGCAATCGACAAAGCCTCAAGGTAGGTACCATAGCGACTGAATTTGGTGAAAGAATCGTAAACAGGTCTGGCTTCAATGTCCGCATCGACTGTGCCGCTGGGTGACAAGCCGTGCTCGAAGTTAAAATAGATCTCACGTGCGGCCATATCATAACTTGAGATCGGCCCTATTTCTTGGGTCCTGCCATCTTCGAGCGTGTAGACAATGAAGTACTTGGTAGTGGGCACAAGACTGCGAGCATAGACGTCGAAGTCGTACTCGGCATCGTTGCCTGTTAGTGAATAGCTCGTTGCCGTTTGGCTTATGGATGACTTCAATTGAGCTTGTCCATATTGGGCGGTCACCAGCGTAAGGATTGCAAAGGATAGGAGTTGCAAGGTTTTCATAGGGTTCTCTAGGAGTAAATGGTAAGTCGATGCAGGGAAGACTAGAAATCCGAGTTGCCCCTGTGATCGGAACTTCTATCTATCCAAGCGTAAAGTTGTCTGACTTGTTACAAGGTGCCTACTTTGTCGAGGCAAAACCGCGATATAATCGAGTGATGCCCGCTCGTGGGACGGTGAAGTAACTCCAGTAATAGCATTTGAAGCTTGTCGCTCGTTGCTTCCGATATTTCCCGAGCGGGCAAATTTTCTAAACCAGTCAAGAAGCGGTCGGTTGATGAGAGCTGACCGGTATGTCCAGATGCAAACGAACCCTCTTGCCGTGCATGCGTGAAGCCAGAATGAGCGACCTCAATCAGCTACATGACCATTACGCGAGACTGCGTGAACGCAGCGAGCGCGAAGACGTGATGATGTTTCTAAACGCTTGCTTCGCGGCGACGAACCAAACGGAGTTTTATGTAGATCAATTTACGCAGTCTGTCTCAATCGACTTCTTGCACCGCTATGTTCTAGCAAACTACCGCACGATATACGCTCGAACTTTAGCCTGCGGAGTGAACCATGCCAATCAGCAAGCCATCATTTTGAACCTGCTAGCCGCCGGTGCCCCCAAGAATCCGGTTGATCGTGAAGAGGAAGGTGAACTGATCGCGAAGTCGTTGCGGCTGCTTCCTGCCAACCGAGCGTATCAAGTACTCACTCGTCTATCAAAACTTAAAATTAACAATCGTCGGTCTCGCGCCGTTGTGAAAAGATTCTTGGCATCACGCCGCGATTTGATATTTGATGCAGTGAAGTACCGTCGCAGTTTTCGAAATGCCGCCATGCATTCACATCTAAAAGTCCCGGGTGACTTCAGTCCGTTCTTTTTTGATTTTAAGCGTGCTCAGTCGTTCGACACACCTTTATTCGAGCAGTTTCGAGCGGCTCACTATAGTGCTGCGGCTCTATATGAACTGCCCTACTCTGTGGCCGAGTCATTAGCCACGCGTCACAAAGTTCCGCGAGAAGTGTTTCTAAGGCGAATAGCTCCCATGATGACCGCCAACGAAAAACTGCGATTGCAAGCTTCGGCTGACCGGGACAACGTTGCGCTGGGATTCGATCTTGCACAAGCTCCTTTGACTCGTCTGGCCCTGTATGTCTTGTCGTTATATCAGTCACAACGCATTGAACGCCAAGGGGCACTGGAAGATGCGCTGAAGCACGCCGCGGTGCGTGCGATCAAACATCGTTCAGTAAGTCAAAGTCTTGGGAAAGTGGCAGCAGTTTTGGATCGCAGCTATTCCACCTCGGGTTCACGCCAAAAGCGGAATCGACCTTTGGCGGTTGCGTTAGCGGCAAGTTATTTACTGAAAGAGTTATCGACAGAGTACCTACAGATCTGGGCACCGGAATATTCGCAAGTCAGTTCAAGTATCGGAGTTTTCGCTGAAGGCCAAACCTGCTTGGCGTCGGCCATACTCGACGCGCTCGATTGGCAGCCCGACTGGATCGTGATAGTGTCTGACGGTTTTGAAAATGACCCTCCTGGCACGGCGGACCAAATCGCACAGGCTTACCAACAACTTGGTAAGCGAGTGAAACCTGTGCAGTGGGTACACTGCAATCCAGTTTTTGATTCTGAGCATTTCGCTCCTCGGCGCTTGGGTATCACGATCCCAACGATTGGCCTGCGCGACGCCGAGGATCTGATGGTGATGATTCAATTCGTGAACTTTGTTACGGGCGCAGCGTCGCTTGAGCAACTGGAGTTGCGACTTGCGAATGTTGCATCGGCTTATACCAATGGTCCAGGCCGCGAGGCGACGCTATCTTGAGCAAACGCTATCAGCTCGACAGCCTTTCCCTACAAGGATTATCGATCGCGCCGCCGCAAGTGCTTGGCGGAATCCGATTAGTTCCGATCATTCGTGAGCAAGTGTCCGAGGAATTGAGGCTGGTGAAACGTGCCAATCCCACGGGAACCAATTTTGTCCAAGTATCGCCAGGGCTTGAATACTATTCGTACCTGCCCCACGCGTTGGTCGCTCGCTGGAGTGATGACCCTTCAGAAGCATGTTCATTCGGTACAAAGTTGGGCTCAGCCAAAAACGGGTCACGAGCCTTGCTTGAGAAAAATTCGAAGGACCTCATTCACGGCATGTACCATCGTATGCGAAAGCGTACTGATGATAAGGAATTGCGTTTTCTGCCTCTTCACGTCGCCATGGAAGGGTTCCTTTCGCTGCATTTTGGCGGACCGTCAATAGCTTGGGAAGAATACTCTCGTGTCGCCAAGCGGGATGGCCTAAGCCCGCGTGCCGAGTGCGTACGTTCAGGACAACGCATCGTCGGGCTGCAAGACGCGCTGCGGCTGTTTGAGATCCATATAAAGCAGGTCGGGGTGTTGTTGTTTGTGGGCGATTCGCTCGCTGCCGCTTTTATCTGCCCGCACCCTGAGGACTACCAGCAACTGCATGAAACAATCATCACCGACTTCTTCAGTGAGCAGGTGCTCTATGATGGACTATACGCGTCGAAGAACTGCTATCACCCTGAACCGATTCGACCCGAATCCGTGAAAAGCTTGGCAGACATACGCACGGAAGTAACTCGCGTGCGCAGCCAGTGGTCCGAGTTTCAATTTTTCGAAGCCTCGAATCTTTTGACTCGGCCAGTCGATGTTCAATTGGTCTATGAACTTGGTCCATTCCGATTGGCAAGGTTTATGACCGACCTTGACCCAAAGAACGCGAATCATATTGGCGAGTTCATTCATAGGGCCGACGGTTCGCTTGAGTACTTGAAGACTTATCGACTTTCGGCCGCCCAGTGCCGTCGAGCCTACTTGATTAAGAACTTAGGCGAAGTGCAATGGGACTTGCAAGCATGCGCCCAAAGGTTTGGCTGTACGAAGGAAGAACTTATTCATCGGATGGAGCGAGCCGGCTTGGGTTACTTACTGCATCAGCATGTCTTGGATGCTGTACACAAGTCGCTCAGGAAGGGGAAATTGTAGAACATTTGTCCTCAAATGTTCATGGTTCGGCAACATCGTTCGGCAACATGGTTCGGCCGGCGCCGAATAGGTTGGGCCGGCATTGAATGGGATCGCTCAATGGATATCGCTCAACGGCGAAGGGTAGGCTTCAACGACTTGAAATCAAGAGCAGTTACTTTGGTTAGAGTCAAACGCTCGGCGAGCCCATGAACATTTGAGGACAAATGTTCTACAATCGGACCGAATGCTGCGAGTTTTAAGTACGGCACGAGCGGATAAAGCACCATTGATCAAACGCTCGGCCACGCCATGAACATTTGAGACAAATGTTCTACAATCAACTTGGCCGCAAGTCGCCAAGGTTACTAGCAAAGTTTTTCTTTGCCGTTCAGTGACGCTTTATAGGACTTTGGAAATTCCTTAGGGCGGTTAGTCCGGCGCAAAAGTCGGGTTTTTTGAGAAAGCGGCTTTAGGTGGCAGATATGGCCATTGCAGCAATGGCTATAACTCTCATAACATTAGATATCCACTATCGAGAGCAACAATTTTGTCCGAATTCCTGCCGATTTTCATCTACCTTTTGGCGATCCTTGGCTTTGCTGCATTCAGCTTGGTCGCTCCCCACGTCGTCGCTCCTCGAAAAAAGAATGCTATCAAAGACATGCCCTACGAATCGGGTATGGATCCAACTGGCGACGCTCGAAAACCGCTCGATGTACGCTTTTATCTGATCGCGATACTATTTCTTGTCTTCGATGTTGAACTCTTGTTAATCTACCCTTATGCCGTCGCATTTAACGCGCAAGACGGACTTGGGCACGAATATCGACCTGTGGTCTTCGGCATTCTCATGCTGCTTTTTGCGACCGTCGGGCTGGCTTACATTTATGCGCGTAAGAAGGGTATTTTCGGATGGCGGGACCAGCAGTAAATCCGACTAAAGACGGTTTCTTTTTCACGCAACTCGATGCAGCCGCCAATTGGGCTCGCGCTAACAGCCTGTGGCCAATGCCTTTCGCAACCGCTTGCTGCGGTATCGAACTGATGAGCACCGCGGCGAGCAAGCATGACTTGTCGCGCTTCGGCAGCGAAGTGATGCGATTTACGCCTCGCCAATGCGATCTAATGATCGTTGCAGGCCGCGTGGTAATGAAGATGCTACCGGTCCTGCAGCGGATCTGGTTGCAGATGCCTGAACCAAAATGGTGCATCTCAATGGGTGCTTGTGCTTGTACGGGTGGTGTGTTTGATACTTATGCAGTGGTGCAAGGTGTTGACCGCTTCATTCCGGTGGATGTCTACATCCCAGGTTGCCCACCACGGCCAGAGCAAGTCATCAAAGCCATCTTGGACATGCAAGAGCAGATCAAAAAGACCGGCACCGTTTGGGCGAGCGAATTTGCGGCGCGATCGGTCGCAACTGGGCCAGCTCGATTCGATGGCGAAGAGGTTTATCGGATTAAGAATCCACTGCCGCTGACTAATAAAGACATTACCTATACACCGAAGCATTAAGCGTAGGATGGGACTCCAGTCCCGTCCGTCACAACACGCAATACACTCAACACACGTAGGACACACTCAACACACGTAGGACGGGACAGGAGTCCCATCCTACATGCTTGAAAAGGGAAGAATTCTTGACTGCTAAAGCATCGCGCTCAATCGAAGACTTACTAACGGCTTGGGGCGTCGTGTGCCACGAGTTCCGGGGGCAATCGCAAGTTACGATTCCGGTTGCAAAGTTTGCCGAAGCGATGAAGCAACTCCGCGACCAAGCGGGCTTCGACATGCTGTCGGATGTTACGGTTGCAGACTTGCTAGAGTATGGTGGTGAGGATCGCTATCGAGTGGTTTATCAGTTGATCAACCTCACCACTGGCAAGCGTCTGGAAGTCCGCGTGCATGTGAATGATCCCGAGCCAAAGTTGCCATCGATGTACTACCTGTGGCGTTCGGCGGATTGGTTGGAGCGCGAAGCTTACGACATGTTCGGCGTCGTTTTTGAAGGCCATCCAAACCCAAAACGTTTGCTTTTGCCCGATGAATTTCAATCGTTTCCGCTGCGAAAAGATTACCCTGTCAAAGGACGCGGCGAGCGTCATAATTTTCCAGTTATCACGCGAGCGGAAAGTTAATTATGCCTTTAAATTTGCTTGACGCGGACTCGGATACCGAGTTTGCCAAACGCGAGGGACTGTGGACGCTGAATTTCGGTCCGCAGCACCCAGCCACGCATACAACTCTGCGATTAGTTCTGGAACTCGACGGCGAAATGATCGTCGATGCGACTCCGGATATCGGTTATTTGCACAGCGGTTTTGAAAAACTCGGTGAAGTCCTGGACTTCAATCAGTATGTGACCATCGTCGACCGGATGAATTACATCTCTCCGCTGGCGAACGAGATTTCGTGGCATCATGCCTGTGAGAAGCTGCTTGGACTTGAGCTGACGCCGCGATGCAGTTACTTGCGAACGATGCTTGCTGAACTGATGCGGATCCATGATCACTTGTTGTGCGTCGGCGCATGCATCTTGGACCTCGGCGGCGTGACGTCGATGTTCTACTGCTTGAACGAACGCGAGCGGATTTTTGACATCTGCGAAAAGGCATCGGGTCAGCGCTTTCATACTAGCTTCACACGGGTTGGCGGATTGCTGTATGACGTCTCGGACGATTGGTTGGCACTGGTCAAGGACTTTATCAAGACGTTTCCATCGACGCTGAAAGATCTTAACCGGATGGTGATGAAGAACCGGATCTTCATCGAGCGGACTCAAGGCGTGGGCGTGTTGACTCGCGATGAAGCCATCAGTGGCGGTGCGACCGGCCCGGTGGCTCGTGGGAGCGGAGTTCCGAGAGATTTACGTCGCGATGAGCCTTACCTCGCCTACGGTGATCTCGATTTTGATATAGTGTGCGCCACGGGCGGCGATTGCTTTGCGAGATTCCAAGTTCGAATGCTTGAGATCGTCGAAAGTCTGAAGATTATCGAGCAGTGTTTAGAGCGTTTGCCGAAGGGGCCAATCTACGCTGAAGGCAGCGGTAAAGAGGCTCTTCCAGATAAGCGCGAAGTTTACACGAGCATCGAAGGTTTGATTCATCACTTCGAAGCGATCATGCCTAATCGTCAAATGCAGCCGCCGCGTGAGAGTTTGTATGCAAGTACCGAATCGCCCAACGGCGAATTAGGTTTTTACATTGTTTCCGACGGCACACTGCGAGCTTATCGAGCTCACACGCGTTCGCCTTCGCTGATTCATTTTGCGTTGTTTCCACAGTTGATTCGCGGTTGCTTACTGAGTGACATCGTGGCTGTGTTGGGGAGTTTAAACATCATCGCTGCAGAGCTGGACCGATGAGCGGATTAACTGAAGTCGCTAAACAAAAAATTCGAGATCTGCTGCCGTGCTATCCGAGCAAGCAAGCTTTGACGCTGCCTGCGCTGCACATCGCCCAAGAAGAGGCGCGTTGCGTGACGCGTGAAGCGGTGCGTGAGATCGCTGATATTCTTGAGCTCTCGCCAGCGCAGATTCACGACACGCTTTC
Organism: Planctomycetia bacterium; assembly: GCA_031412515.1. Taxonomy (GTDB): domain Bacteria; phylum Planctomycetota; class Planctomycetia; order Pirellulales; family Pirellulaceae; genus Aureliella. The sequence continues at coordinate 16,456 of JANODD010000011.1, forward strand.
GTTCTACGGTTTTTTCAAAGATGAAAAACACCCGCTGGGCGAGAATCGCATTTGGGTCTGCCGCTCGTTGGCGTGTATGCTCCGCGGTGGCGACGAACTACTTGCAGAAGTATGCGACCGCCTGCATGTTTCGCCCGGTCAAACAACTAAAGACGGCAAGGCTACGATTGAATTGGCTGAGTGCCTGGGCGCTTGCGACGGTGCACCTTGCATTTTGGTCAACGATAAATTGCAATTGCGAATGACTGCCGACGCGGTGGTTTCACTAGCAGAGGGGCGGGCATGAGTTTTGAACCAGTTCTACTGAAGCGTTGGGGCAAACCCAACAGTCAAGCACTCGAAACCTATCAAGCCGACGGCGGTTACTCAGCGCTCAAAAAAGCGCTGGCCATGGAACCGCCTAAGGTTATCGAAGCGGTACAAAAGTCAGGTCTCCGCGGTCGCGGCGGTGCAGGGTTTAGCACTGGTCTGAAGTGGACGTTTTTGCCTAAGGACGTGCAAGGCCCAATCTACCTTTGCATCAATGGCGACGAAAGCGAACCGGGCACATTCAACAACCGCGTGCTGCTCGAAGAAGACCCACATCAAGTCCTCGAAGGGATTGTAATCTCGGGTTACGCAACCAAGTCAACGACAGCTTACTTGTACTTGCGATACGAGTACGGTGATTGTTATCGGGCTTGCGAAAAAGCGATCAAAGAGATGTACGCCAACAACTTGCTTGGCAAGAACATCCTTGGGTCGGGCTATAGCCTGGACATTTATCTTCATCGTGGGGCGTGCGCTTATATCTGCGGTGAAGAAACTGGATTGATCGAAAGCCTTGAAGGCAAGCGCGCTTGGCCACGTATCAAGCCTCCGTTTCCTGCAATCGAAGGTGCGTTTCGTCGTCCGACGGTTGTCAATAACATCGAAACCATGGCTTGCGTCACGCAGATTTTGGATCGCGGCCCTGAGTGGTTTCAGTCAATTGGTATTCCGTCAGAGAATCCCAAAGATCCTGGCAGCTATGGTCCAAAACTTTATTGCATCAGCGGTCATGTTAACAAGCCGGGATTGGTCGAATTGCCGCTTGGCATCACTGCTCGTGAGCTGATCGATAAGCATGCTGGCGGAGTTTGGAAGGGTCGCAAAGCGAAAGCGGTTGTGCCCGGTGGTATCAGTATGGGTTTCTTGTCGGCCGAAGAACTGGATACGAAGCTTGATTTTGCAGGTCCCGGAAAAGCGGGTTGTCTCGGTCTCGGTACTGCTGCGGTGATTGTCATTGACCATCAGACAAGCATGGTCGATGTGCTGTACAACACCTGCCGATTTTTCGCTCACGAGTCGTGTGGTCAATGCACACCGTGCCGGGAAGGAACCGCCTGGTCTGCTAAAATCCTCGCGCGAATTCGAGCTGGTCAGGGGACTTTGAAGGACCTCGATACACTTACCGATATTTCCAATTCGATCGGAATCATGCCAGGCACAACGATATGCGGTTTGGCCGACGGTGCCGCGTGGCCGATCAAGAATGCACTGAAAAAATTCCGACCTGAGTTCGAAGAGTACATCACTAGCGGACGGCGTAGCCAATCTTTAGAAGTCGCCGGTAGCCACTAAGTCATTGCGGAGCGTAGCCACGTGCCAACTGTTTTTATCAACGACATTGAAATCGAAGTTGGACCAAAGGAGAATTTGGTTCAGGCTGCCGAACGCGCTGGAGTCGAGATCCCGCATTACTGCTGGCATCATGACCTGAGCGTCGTGGCTAGCTGCCGGATGTGTTTGGTCGAAGTCGGTGAGAAAAAGCCCGACGGCACGATCTCGATGATTCCTAAATTGGTTCCCGCTTGCCAAACTCCCGCCAAGCCGAACACCGTTGTTCTTACCAATAGCGACAAGGTCAAGAAGGCTCAGGCACAGACGCTCGAGTTCCTGCTGCTGAATCATCCGCTCGATTGTTCAATTTGTGATCAAGCTGGTGAATGTTATCTGCAAGATTACACCTACAAGTTTGGCAAAGCCCACAGTCGGCTGAACGAACCCAAAGTGCAACGCGTCGATAAGTATCACATCGGCGAGCAGATTGCGTTGTTCACCGATCGCTGCGTGATGTGTACTCGTTGTGTGCGTTTCACTCGCGAGATCAGCGGTACGAGCGAACTGCAAGTTACCAATCGCGGTAGTGTGGAAGAGATCGACATTTTCCCTGGCGAACCGTGCAATAACAAACTAGCGGGCAATGTTGTCGACTTGTGTCCCGTTGGGGCGCTTTGCAGCAAGGATTTTCTGTACAAGAAACGTGTCTGGTGGCTGAAGACCCAGAACAGCGTCTGCCAAAACTGTAGCACCGGCTGCAGCATTCACGTCGATCAAGAAGACAATCGACTTTATCGTATACGGCCACGTGAAAATGAACTCGCGCAAGGTTCGTTCATGTGCGATGAAGGCCGTTTTGGTTGGAAGTACGTTGAAAGTGAATCGCGATTGTTTGGTCCACGAGTTGGAAAGTCCCAAGTTGCTTCGCAACATTACGTAGCCCAACCTTATGCAGTAAGTGCTGGCGACACCTCGCACGCACATAGCAATGGTGCAAGTGGCAGTGTAGCCAATGGCACCGCCGTCTCACATGCTCAAGTGGCATTGAACGAACTAGCGACCGTTGATCCATGGCCAACCGCGCTGAACGCAACTCGACTAGCAATTAAATCCGTAGTCGATTCAGGTGCAGATCGTTTTGCCGTCGTGCTTTCGCCGATGATGTTCTGCGAAGAAGCCTTCATGCTGGCGAAGTACATCAAGTCGCTGAATAAAAAAATCACGTTGGCGATGGGACCTGTTCCGGTCGTTGCCGAAGACGATGTGTATCCCAAAGGACCAAAGGGCGAACCACCGGCAGCAGGCAAAGAGAAATTCACGATTCGCGCTGAAAAATGCCCGAATCGTTTAGGTGTCGAAGCTGTGTTAAAGCACTTCCAAGGTGAAGTGATCGGCTTCAATACAATTGCCGAACGACTGAATGCGAAAAAGTTCGACGGCATGTACTTGGTCGGTGGCTATCCTGACGCATGGCTCGATGAATCGGTGCTAAACAAGTTGAGTGGCTTGTCGACATTAATCGTTCAAGACATTTTGAACTCGCCGCTGACCGACATGGCGACGATCGTGCTAGCTTCCGGTACCTTTGCAGAACGCCAGGGAACGGTCGTTAATCATTCCGGTCTCGCTCAAGAGGTGATTCAGTCAATTCGCAGTGCGCCTGACGTTCGTCCTGACGGTCGATTATTGTTTGAATTGTCGCAGCGGCAAGGAATGTACAACGCCGCGTCAATTCGTATCGAGATGGCCAAAGAAGTTCCGGCGTTCGCAGTGTTCGCTAATGCGATTGGTGAACTTGGCATCCAGCTTTTTACTATTGTTGAAGGAAAGAGTGCGTAGTCATGCTTGCGCAGTTTAGCTGGGACGAGATTTGGCCATTGGCTGTAGCGATTGGAATCGTGATGGCAGTGATTCCGGGTCTTGGTTTGTACATGACCTTCATCGAACGTAAGGCCGCCGCTTATATTCAAGACCGTATTGGTCCGAACCGCGTCGGTCCGCTCGGATTGCTGCAAGCGGTCGCGGACGCAATCAAGATCTTTTTGAAAGAACAAGTTGTCCCGAATCACGTCTTCAAGTCGGTGTACTTCGTGGCGCCGATTTTGGGTTTGATCTGCGCGATGCTGGGGGCTTCGGTTGTGCCGTTCGGTCCGACGGATCCAAATTCAACAGGTGGTTTTCGGGCGATCATTGCACCGCACGTTGATATCGGGTTGCTGTTCCTGCTGGCTGTGTCCAGCTTGTCGGCATATGGCATCGTGCTCGGCGGTTGGGCGTCGAATAACAAATACAGTATGTTCGGCGCGCTCAGGTCCTGTGCTCAGTTCATCAGTTACGAAATTCCAATGGGGCTTTCACTGTTGGGCGTTATCATGATCACCGGCAGTTTGAATATCGAACAGATGGTCACCGCACAAGGTGAAGGAATCACTGGATGGAATATCTGGTGGCAACCATTGGCAGCTCTTATGTTCTTCACGGCATCGCTTGCAGAGACAAATCGTTTGCCGTTTGACTTGCCAGAGTGTGAACAAGAGTTGGTGGGTGGTTTTCATACTGAGTATGGCGGCATCAAGTTCTCGTTGTTCTTCTTGGCGGAATACACACACTTAACAACCGTGAGTTTCCTAACGGCGTTGCTGTTCTTGGGCGGATGGAATTTCCCGGGGCTAACTGGGCCGATTGATGCTTCGGTAACTGGATATCTGCTGCGATGGTTGGTACTGGTGGTTAAAGTCGCATTGGTGACGGCTGTGATTATTCAACTGCGTTGGACGTTGCCTCGATTCCGGTTTGATCAATTGATGGGTCTGGCTTGGTGCGGCATGATCCCGCTGGCTTTGATGAATTTTGTTGGCGTTGTGGCTGTTTTGTCGTTCGGGTTTTCGAAATGGTGGTTGGCTCCTCTGTCGATTGCACTTGTATTGATCGCCGGTTGGTGGACAGCGAAAACAACGACGGCCAGCATGTCGCGAAGAACTGCATTAGCAAGAGTTTCTCCAGCAGCAAACTGATGGTGAGCTTTCAGGTATAAACGATGACTAAAGAAAAAACAGTAAAGTGGGCGGAACTGCCGAAGATCGGGATTGCTGAGGCTCTGTACTTGCCAGCGATCATTGACGGCGTTGCGGTCACGCTCAAACATATGCTCGGTGGAAAAGCGATCACACGGCAGTATCCGGAAGTCGAACCTGACATTCCGGCGAACTACCGCGGTGTGCACCGATTGAATCGCGATGACAAAGGTCGTGTAAAGTGTGTCGCCTGTTTCTTGTGCGAGACCGCTTGTCCGGCGCATTGCATTACGATCAAAGCAACAGGTACCGATAAAGACGATCCGAATTGGAACGATCGCGACAAATATCCTGCGTCGTTTGAAATCGACGAACTGCGCTGCATTTATTGCGGGATGTGCGAAGAAGCGTGTCCAGTCGATGCGATTGAGCTGACGACGATTTACGATTTGACAGGACTGACTCGCGAAGAGATGGTCTTTGATAAAGAAAAACTGCTTAGTGTGTACGACGAAACGGTTGCACGGGGCGATGATCCAGTTCGAACCAAACGCGGGGTGCTCGGACCTGCATCGGAGCCGGCTGCAAAGAGCGGTTCGGCAACGAAGAACGTCGGCGGGGTGAAATAATGGAGCTTTGGCTAACTTATGGATTTTGTGCCATTGCGGTTGTGTTAGCAATTGCTTTCGCACTGATCAAGCATCCCGTGCATGCGGCGCTCAGTTTTGCGTGCGTTGTGTTGGCGGCCGCAGGAGTTTATCTGTTGCAAGACGCAGCCTTTGTGGCTGCTTCGACCGTGGTTGTTTACGCGGGTGCGACGATCATCATTTTCATGTTCGTGCTCATGTTCGCCCAGCAAACAAATCTGCTCGACTACGATACTCACAAACAAAATCCAATCGCGGCTGGTGTCGTGGCAATTGCTTTAGCAGCCACAGTCATCGCTGTGGTTGCGAAAGAGTTTCCAAAGCTGGAAGAAGAGCTTCTCATTAAGACCGAACTTGCCGAAGTAGCGGCTTCTGAACCGACTGAGAGTGCAAAAACTGCGGAAGGCGATGTGAAGGCTGAGACTGTGAAGACTGAGGCACTGGCACTTAGTGCATCGGCTAAGAATGACGAAAGGACTGAATCAGACACTGCAGTTGAAGCGCCTGCCAAGGCAGACCGGTTCACAGTCGCGAAACTTGGCGCGGCATTTTACACTCGCTACCTGTTGGCAATCGAGATCGCTGGTACGCTGTTGCTCGTGGCGACAATCGGCGCAGTGGTGATTGCCCAGCGCGAACCGCCAGAGCGTAAATCAGGGACGGCTGCTAAGGAAACAACGAAATTATGATTAACCCTGCGTTGTGGATTGGACCATGCTTGGTCGCGGTCGGAATGTTCGGCTTCTTGACGCGTCGCAACTTGATCTTGATGTTTCTGTCACTCGAATTGATGCTTGCCGGTGTAAGCCTTAATTTTGTAGTGTTCGGACAGATGCATGGTGATTTCGGTGGTCAAGTATTTTCGATTTTAATTTTGGTCGTCGCGGCTTGTGAAGCGGCGTTGGCGTTGAGTTTGATTGTGGCCTTGGTTCGGTTGCGTGGAACGCTGGATAGTAAAGCGTGGAGTGCTCTGCGTGAGTTCCAGTTCGACGATCAAACGGGTTCTGGCGGTCGTTCGGCCGAAGAAAAAATTCCTGAGTTGGCTGGACGAGCGGCAGAAGATCACTCGCATCCTGAAGGTTACGAAGATCTGCCCAAGCTTACGCCTGCTGGACTTGATCCGCAGACGCGACCTGTTGATTCTGATTTCAAACTGCCTGATTTAGCGGGAAGAGCTTAGAGCTTCAGCACGATTTAATTTGAGTTGAGTGTCGCACAATTGTCCCAATTGTAGCTGCTGCAATTAGGACAGCCACAATTGGGACAATTGTGCGACACTAGCAAGACAAGAGTAACTATGGATTATTACATCGCTTGGTTGATACCGTTGGGACCGCTGGTTGCGGCCGTGATTGGCAGCGTGATCGCATATCTGAACCCACGCGCGAGCTATGCTCATCTGGTCACTTGGATTGGCTTGACGGTTTCGGCCTGTGCGTCTCTCTTTTGCTTGATGCGAATCGAAGTAACGCCGGGCTTGATTGTAGGTGGCTACAGTTGGCTCGATTTTGCTCATATGCAAGTTCCAGTTTCATTGCAGCTGGACGCGACCAGTCTGGTGCAAATTTGCGTTGTAACGGTGGTGGGCACATTGGTGTCTTATTACTCCGCCGGTTACATGCACGGTGACAAAGCCTACGCTCGATTCTTTGCGATCTTCAGTGCGTTCGTGTTCTGCATGACGATGCT
>JANODD010000012.1:0-5916 GCA_031412515.1 Planctomycetia bacterium
ATCTGCACGACCGACTAAAAACTTCCGGAGGCATAGCAAAGCTCCAACGCCTGCTAGTTAATGCTTTACCAACCGAATACAGGATGTCTGCATGAAAACACCAAAAACAGTGCAACATCAAAAGGCGCTAGCCGCGGGTGAACGAAGTGGTTGTCGTGCAAGACTAAAAGTTCGTCCAACGTTAAACTTCGCCCGTAAATCGTTGGTCTTTAGATCGTTAATAAGTCACGTCGAGTCAAGTACTTCGTTCACCCGCGGCTAGCGCCGTCGGCTCACATCCTACAACCCTAAAATTAAAGTTGGATGAAGCACTAGCAGCGTCGGCCACGAATTGCCAGCCACGCGATAGGTCGCTAGCATTGTTCAAGTTGATCTATTGACAGTAAACCGCGAAGGATTCTATAGATAGCGGTCCCTTTTTAGCCTGTCATTGATCGCGTTAGGGAAGATGCTAAAAGAACTTCGCAACTTGATTCACAATCGATTTCATGCCAATGCATATTGTTGGCAATGGATCGCTTGTTGCTGCGCGGTGATCGTTTCGATGGTCGGTTGTGCACAGTGGTCGAAAGAGGCAAAAACTGAAGCGAAACCGCTGCTCGCGCAGCCGAAAATGTCACCGGACAGTGTGGTTGTTGAGACGGTCCTTATTCGATTTCCCAATGAACAATCTGAAGCGTTGGACAACTTGTGGTCCACCGTCGATGAAAGCGTCTTTGATGTCGAGCTTCGTCGTAAGCTCGTTGAAAATGGAATGCGTGGTGGCGTGCTGATCGGTGAACTGCCGCTCGGCATTCGAACTCGCATGGAGCAGCTCGCCAACATTGCTCAAACTGATCCGCTCGAGCAAGCAAACTTGGCTGCGGATGTGAAGAGTGCAACCAACCGATTGCAGTGTCGCGCCGGTCGTCGAAAAGAAGTTGCGGTGCGCCGCGAAGTATCGCAACCGGTTGTCGTGCTAACCAGTGAGCAGGGCAGGGTAGAGGGGGCAAATTATGAACAGCCAGCGATGCTTTTCGACCTGCGTTCGATTCCCCACGGCGATGGTCAAGCGACTTTGCGTTTGACACCAGAGATCCAGCACGGTGAGGAACGCAAGGCATTTGTATACAGCGATTTTGGATTACGGCCTGAGATGAGTCGCGACCGAAAGACGTGGGACGATCTCGCTATGTCCGTCAAGTTGAGGCCTGGTCAAATGATTGTGCTAAGCTGCAATGGCGAGCCGAAATCGTCGAACTTGGGTAAAGCCTTTTTTGTGACTCGCACAGCTGAGCAAACTGACGAACGTGTTCTGTTGCTGGTCAAACTTTCAGCGACTCAGTTGGATGAGCTCTTTGCGCCCGAAGAGGTTGCCGCAGCAAAGGTTGTTGCTGAACGCTAGAGTCGTTTGACCCATAGCCAGCGGCGACGGGGTCGGCTTGCAATTCGCAGTACGAGCGGGTCTTAACGGTACTAGCCATTCGCAACCCAAACCGAACCTGTCTGGAAAGACTACTGTAAAAAGTACTTCTATCAAGACCGCCGGTTTAACGCAATTCTTGGCATGGTGCCAGATCTCGCAACACCAATGGTGCGATCGATCTAAACGTCTTTGCAAAGTAGTGTGCTATAGTGGCGTCCGAGCAGGTTCGGGTTGCGCTCGAGACGATTAACACCGTGAAGACCCGCTCGTGCTGCGAACTGCAAGCCGACCCCGTCGCCGCTGGCTATGGGTCAAACGAAACCCGCATGGCTAGAGATGATTAACACCGTGAAGACCCGCTCGTGCTGCGAACTGCAAGCCGACCCCGTCGCCGCTGGGCATGGGTCAAACGAAACCCGCATGGCTAGAGATGATTAACACCGTGAAGACCCGCTCGCGCTGCGAACTGCAAGCCGACCCCGTCGCCGCTGGCTATGGGTCAAACGAAATACTGGGAAGCTGGAAGCATTACTCCCCTTAATACTTAATCCATCCCCAGTGTTCCCATAGCTGCATGATCCATGGGGCTGTCCATGGATTCGACCACGGGTAGTTAGCTGAGAAAATGCTCACTAGTAAAGTTAGTTCAACTATCCGGCGAACAACAAAGTGCTTCACCGATTTTAAGCCCTCACACGCTAACCAGAACCACAGTGGTGTCATCCAAAACACCCAACGCAATCCACTGCATACGCCGCCGTAATTGCGATCTTCCAGTGGCCGAGCGAGATAGAATCCAGTGCAAATGAGACTGGTAACAACAATCGCACAGACGAGTAACAAACGCGGATCCGCAAGCAGTCTTTTTTCCGTTCGTCGGCAACTTACAACTGCACCATAAACCGCAACCAACCAGAACGGTGTCAAGCTAAAGATACCGTGATGGCCGATCAAACAGTGAAAGGCATAAGTGAGTCTGCTGGGCTCGCCGCGATCGACTCCTTTCTTGCGATCGCCAATCCAATAGCTGCCTGGATAGTCGTACCAGTCGTCCCATTCGTAGACGCCAATCTTGTCGGGCTGGTCAAGACGAAGACCCAATCGCTGTTGACCGGCCTCATCCCACAGTTCGTAGACATCGCTGCGTCGCGCGGGCCGAATCACTGAGTTTTCACTAAAGTTCAACTTATTTTCCCGGCATGCGGAAACCGCTGATTCAACCGACAGTGAGCTTGGCGTAGTACCAGACTCTACTGATATATCGAACACTTTGGCACCCAAGTCGCGGTGTGTGTAAGCCGGTCGCCAAACGCCGTGGGCAATGTAATTGGTAACAAAGAACGCGATGGCAACAGGCAACAGCGCGGGTACATAGACCAATACAGTCCGGCGTGCATCGATCAAAAAGAGTAGGCCGCCAACGATAACTAACCAACTGAGGGCGGGCATTTCATTGGCCACGGTAAAGCTGGTGCTGAGTCCACAGAGTGCAAACCAGTACCATTGCCGCTGGCCTCGTTGAATCATGCGATCCAAGCACCAAAGCGATACCCCAGCAGCGACGGCAGCGGGCAGGTGATTGTTCAAGGTATTGTTGAACGTCGATAGAAACGTACCGAAAGCAATAAAGATTGCCAAGACACAAACCGCCCATGTGTTGGACTCGTGTTCGCGTAAGGCTTTGCGAACCATGATCAGCCACAGCAAGACCAGCGGGATCAAATTCACCAAAATCAACATGATGCGAGCGATGAAAAAGGTCTGCTTCATCAGCGTCGCGCCGGTTACTTGTCGCACGGCTAGATACACACCGGTGTACATCGTTGGAAGCAGCGGTGGCTTGCTGCTGTAGTAATGAAGTTCACCATCGTCGCCGCGATGGCGGACTAGGTCGATGGTATACCACGTGCGACGATTTTTGGGTGGCTCTCGAATTTCTAAGAGGTTGTCGATCTCGTAAGTGCCCTCAATGGCCAAAGCGGCGATGGTACACCAGCGGCTTTTGTCATTGGCGCTATGAAAAGGAGTCTCGCCGGTTGGTGATCGAACTTGGGCAACGCGAACTACTTGTACCGCGACTCCTAGGATAACGCCTGCAATGGCCAGATAGGCTGCAATACTTCTTGATGGCGTTGAATTCACAGTCGTCGCTCCTGCTCACGGTCAGCCACTGCGGTGTCGGCGACGATGCTGAATGGCTCACGTGTGGGTCGATTCTGAGCGGTGATAAGTTCGGCTAGGAAGCCCATTGAAATCAACTGAACACCGAGAAGGAGAGCAACGATGCAATAGTAAAAGATCGCTTTTTCGTGCAAGTGAACATCGGCCATAGGTGTCAAGCGGCTGATGACCCACATAAAAGTGAGAAGGAGTAGTCCCAAACCGCCGGCGAGGAACGATGCCAATCCCGTCGTACCAAGCAAGTGCTGAGGTCGGTTTCCATAGCCAGTTAGAAAATAGACGGTCATCAAATCGAGAAAGCCCTTGATGAAGCGTTCAAAGCCGTACTTGGACTTACCATGTTTACGAGCATGATGTTCGATAACGATCTCAGAAACGCGAAAGCCACGCGATGCAGCGAGAACCGGAATAAAGCGATGCATCTCCCCGTATAGCAGGACTTCGCTGAGAACTTCGCGGCGATAGGCTTTTAGGCCGCAGTTATGATCATGGAGTCGCACGCCGGTAAGCCAGCTGATCATCGAATTGAAGACGCGGCTTGGCAGAACTTTATGCCATGGATCGTGGCGCACTTTTTTCCAGCCTGAGACGACATCGAAGCCAGCTTCGAGTTCGGCGAGCAAGTTGGGGATCTCGCGAGGATCGTCTTGCAGGTCGGCATCCATAGTGATGACGCGTTGGCCTTTTGCGCGTTCAAACGCTGCGGCCAGCGCAGCAGCTTTGCCAAAGTTCCTTCGAAGTCGAATGCCGCGAGCCCAAGAGTACTTTTGACTCAGTTGTTTGATCTTGGACCACGAGTTGTCTGATGAACCGTCATCGATCAGCAGGACATCGAGTTCGTAGCTGTGCTGGGTGGCGACTGCTTCGATCCGAACCAGCAATTCTTCGAGGCTATCTTGTTCGTTAAAGACGGGAATGACGATCGATAACATGATTCAACTATGGTATAGGGCTACTTCGCAGGCTGGCCACGAAGGAAGAAACGAAGGATGGCTAGGATGGCAACCACGGCCAACTCGGTTGTTAGCCATGTAATGCGCAACCATATCGCCGCGCACAAAGCGGCAGCAGGCCCCACTATTGGAGCGAGAATTGTCGACAAGACAACTTCGCGGACTCCCGCTCCACCGGGCAGCAACGATACAAATCCTAGCACAACTGCCAGTGCACAGGCACCGAGCGAACTCAACATCAGTCTCGACCAATCGGTTTCGAATGACTCGGCGATCGGTAATCCTCGCAAGATGAACAGTAAACTCAGGCCAAACAAGAGCCAGGTGAAGGTCATCGCCACCCAGCCCTTAAGTACAAGTCCGAAATGGATTCGATTGGTCCATTCACGCAAAGTCACTGCAGAGACACCGCGCTGGAGTTTGGCGATGACTATGCGAAGTACGGGAGGGAGCGTTGGAAAGAACATTGCCGCCAGTAATGCGACAGCCAAAAGTGTGAGCTTCCAATCCAGGTTAAGCAGAATCAAGCAGATGGATGCGAGCCCACCTCCGACAGCCATCATGGTCAGTGTCTCCATGAAGATTGTGATTGCGGTGGCCATTTTCTTGAAATCGTAGGCTTTTAACGCGTCCAGTCGTAGAACGATCACCATCGCTTTGCCGGGAAAATACTTGCCCAGGCCGCCATAAAAATAAGCCCAGCTGGTGACAAGAAAAGGAGCGCGTTGATCCATCGCCAGCAGGCATTGTCTCCAGTACCAATTCGCGGGGAGGGTGCCGAGTGCGTAACATAAAGCCGATGCGACCAACATCCATGGTGAGGCTTGCCAGAATCGATCGACGGCGCTGCGAAGACGGGCGGCTTCGATGCGCAGCCGCTCGCGTTCGCTTGGGTCGCCAGCGCTCAATGAAGCCGCTTCGGTGAGCGTCGCTTTATCGGCAAGTTCAGTTCGCTGTAACGCCAACTGCAAAGCTGCTTTGCGACCGCTGTGAACGATCCCTGCGACAACAATCAGCAAAATGACTGCTTGGACGGCTAGGCGGAGTATCCTTTTTGACGACATGGATTGGTTTGCTTCCGAGCGACATGGGTTTGTGACCCAAGCAGACTACCGCGGTTTCACTTCGACGCCTAGTGCCGCGGCTCTAAGTGGGGTATGCATCCTGCTTGCCGTCCGGTTGTTTTTTAGCTGGTTTCCTACTTCGACGTGGAAACACCCAAGAGAGGAAAACAAACGGTGTACGCAGTCCGATGTGAAGCAATACCAGTACGAGCATTAGCAGATTGCGAAACAACTGCATCAGCGGGTTGGATGGTAGAGCGGGCGCACAGTGGAGATCTTCGACGCCGTGGGGCCAATGCGAAAGGCGTTCGGC
>JANODD010000013.1:0-9877 GCA_031412515.1 Planctomycetia bacterium
CCTCAGAGCGTGCCACCCAAACATGATCCAATCTAACTTTGAGAAAGCAGTGCGTGAGACCACTCAATTGTATCGTGCGAATTCAGAATCAAGATTCACGCAACTGAGAGTTTTCAATCGCGGAAGTTAACAAAGCCTTTAATATTTTCCGCTTAACTATAGATGGCGAGTTTTACTCGCGATGAACACGCAAAGTCAATCTAGTCCTCGAAGATTGACGGTGTAGAATGAAAGTTTGGATGATGTCTTCACGGAGATACGGGATGTTGGTTAAGGGCCGAAAGGCACGTTTGCTTGTGTCGATTCCTAGAATAATTGCCAGTGTGAGAGCACCTCTTTTCTTGTTTGGACTTACAGTTTTTTTCAATGGATGCATTCAACCCACACCAAAGGTGGCTGCTGTTAAGAGCGCCGAAAAACTAACAGACGCGGTCGCAATCGAACGGGTACAGCGATTTTGTGGAGATTGTCATCCAGTCCCTTTGCCGTCCTCTTTCCCTCGCCTTAAATGGCCTGCCGAAGTGGAGCGAGGCTATAACTTCTATGTCGAGTCGGGACGTAGCGACCTCGTGGAACCAGTTGTAGGTGAAACGATTCGCTATTTTCAGGGAAACGCTCCTGAAGAACTGATCATCCCAAGCGCTGAGAAAATTCCTGCTGAAGAATCTAACATTCAATTTGTGGCGAGTCCTTTGGTAACAACCGACGAGGAAACGTCGCTCACATCGCATGTTCTTTGGGAAGAACAGACGCAGTCACTGCTGTTCTCCGACATGTCGACGGGCAAAATTCGCCGATGGAGCCCAGCAAAGATACCGGAGTTTCAGAAGTTACCCGGGTCGAAGAAAATTGTCTTGGATACTTCATCGCAGATTTCGGAAAGCAAAAATGCTTGCCGCATTAACGTCTGTGATTGGAACAAAGATGGGATCAACGACTATTTGGTCGGCGAAATCGGTTCTACCATTATTAGTGATCTAAAACTGGGGCAGGTCTCCTTAATGATTGGAGAACCCGACGGCAGCGTCACTCGGCATGTTATCGCCGAGAACTTGGCTCGCTCTATTGAAGCTGTGCCGTTTGACTATGACGAAGATGGGGACATGGACGTGCTTGTGGCAGAGTTTGGTTGGAATCGATCAGGTGACTTCCGATTGCTCCGAAATCAGACTCCAGCAAACACTCCAGCAGATAAATTGCAGTTCGAGGAAGAGATTTTAGATCCACGGCATGGAATTTTGGCCGTTCAGATCGCTGACATGGATGGCGATTCCAGGTTAGATATCGTGACCGCGTATGGACAGGAATATGAAACCGTAGAAGTTCTGTACAACCGTGCTCCAGGCACTTATGAAAAGCAGGTGATCGCTCGGATGCCTGATCCTTCCTACAACTCAAGTGCGATCGTGATCTCGGATATTGATAAAGATGGAGATCTAGATGTTGTTCATACCTGCGGAGATATTTTTGATAGTTTTATTCCCAAGCCGTTTCATGGACTGCGTTGGATTCGAAATCTTGGAGATGGTAAATGGGAACGACGAGAAGTTGGTATGCTGATCGGCGCAATGCAGCCCGCAGTAGCTGACTTTGACGGCGACGGCGATCTCGATCTTGCCGCGGTGGGCTTGTTCCCCGATGCGGAAACCATTTCTGATAAGTGTTCGTATGACTCGGTTTGTTGGTGGGAACAAAAAGAAAATCTTCAATTTGTTCGCCATTCAATCGAACGCGATCGCTGTTTGCATGCAACGTGCACCGCGGCCGATGTAGATCGCGATGGCCGGGTGGACCTTGTCGTTGGCGAGTGGGGGGATGCGAACGCTAAAGGTGCGCTGAGGATATTTTGGAATCGTCCGAAACCGTAACCCCGCGGTCCTATGGCAAGCGAATGAGATGCACGGCGCGGACGTCCATGAGCGCACCTCGCTTGATGTTCTTCGGGCTGATTCGAAGTTGATAGTCGCCTGGTTCGGTAACGTTGATTTGACCTAAGTGACGCCATACGAAGTTCTGAAAATGACCTGTCTCGAGAACCTCGAATTCCACTTGTGCGGCTGGTTTGTCTTTTGACGCCACGGACGTTAGGGTAATCTCAGCGGTACTGCCGCCGTTACCTGCGCCGCAGCCTTGGAGAATCTCAACGTTAAATTTTCCGGGCTTAGCCACATTCAAAGTCCAAGACGCAGAGTTCTGCATTCCCGCCCAATAGCCAACGGTGTTCTTGATGGTTTGCGGTTCGTAACGGATCTTGTCACCTGTGGTGGTGGCCATGTGTGCCGGTAGAAATAGTGAGCCGTCCCCAGTCGCTTGAATCGGCTTGCACTCGTTGATCAACAACGGTGGTGCGTCGAGTTGCATTTCGATGGTCGCTCCACTTTTCGCTGGCTTGTCCCAAGTCAACTTCCAAGTTGTCAGTTCAGGTTGCAGTTTTAGATTTGAAGTGGCTTCTTCGCCTTGCCACTTCAGCGAACGAAGCGGCGCGGCCAGGCGCGGCAACTCTACGGTGTTCCCTTCAAAACTGGGCTCGAGCTTGATCAATACCGACTGCCCTTCCACAGTTAACGTTGCACCAGAAATTTGCGTCTTGGCCAACTGAGCATGAGTCGACGTAAAACAACTAACAAGAATTGCAAGCGAGAGGAATACGTTGTTAATTTGTTGCATGGCCTAGTTGCTTTCGTGTAAGTCGAGGTGGTCGTTGTTGCGATAGATTCTAAGCCCTCGCGGCCGACCCTGCCAGCATCGGGTAGCGTAGCCTAGGCTTCCAGCGCTTCCAGCCTGGGTGCATGGTTCGTAGCCTAGGCTTCCAGCCTGGGGACAATATTCCTTGCCTGGGGCGAAATTCCAATCCCCAGACTGGAAGTCTAGGCTACGAGCGCCACTAGCCTTCGGCAAGATCGCGAACTTTGGCGATTTGGGGCATGTAAAAAGTAGACACGTCGCTAAAATAGAAACGTTAGCCACGAAAAGGCGATGTAGCTAGTGCTGCAGCCAAGCGTGTGACCATTCTCGTTCGTCGGCCGCAGAAAGTGTCGCGAACCCTGCCTCTGAAAGTTGAATTTATGAAGGGCCTGCCATTTGTTTTGGCGTTTACTGCGATGACATTCATTGCTTGGGGTGCCTACGGCCCGTTGTTGCATCACGGAACGCTTTCGATGGGCAATGACAGCCTGCGGGCTTTTGTTGGCGTCGGAATTGCCTATTTCTTTATTGCGGTTCTCGTGCCGATTTACATCCTTCGCTCGCAAGGCGAAGCAGGAAAGTGGACGATTGGTGGCACGTTCTATTCATTAATTGCTGGGTCGGTTGGCGCACTAGGGGCCCTGGGTGTCATTCTCGCACTCGCGTATGGAGGCGCTCCGATCTATGTAATGCCGCTTGTTTTTGGATTTGCACCTATAGTGAATACTCTGGTGACGGCTTGGATGAGCAAGACTTTTGACCAGATCAGTCCCGTATTCATAGCTGGAATCGTTGTCGCAGCCCTTGGCGTGGCCGGAGTTCTTGCGTTCAAACCATCCGCTCCGCCGCACGCCGCACATCCAGCCGGCGACTCAAAATCCGATGACCATGATGACAAGCATCCATCCAACAAAGATCATTCTCAACTCGATGTACGCAATTCCGTTCGTTTCGTTTCCAGCTTGCTGAATCAAGAGCCTGCTGCCCAAGATCCGTTACCGCCAGTGGTCGTTCAGCCAGCACCTCTAGGAACTCCAGCGGCAACTCCACCTGCAACGCCCGTTGTTCCTCAAGTTGATCCTGTGCAGCCAGTGCCCCCCCCAGAACAACCTGTTGCACCCGTACTTGAACAGCCAGAACTTCCGCCAGTAGTTGTACAACCGTCTGCACCTGAGAATAAAAAACTACAGGTTGATAAACCCACCGCGCAAGCAGCAACTGGTGTTGCTCAAGAAGCTGCGCCCCAGTTACCGCCGACGGTCCCGCAGCCCGCGCCGTTGCAACAAGCCGAAACGAAAACGCCTCAGCCTTTTTCTCCCGCGGAAGCTCCGAAAGTTGACGTTGCAAAACCTCAATCGCAACCTGAGCCTTCAAAGCCCGAGTCAGCTAAACCCGAGTCAGATCCTGTGAAGCCCGATCCTGTGAAGCCCGAGCCAGTGAAGCCCGAGCCAGTGAAGCCAGAGCCAGTGAAGCCAGAGCTATCTAAACCAAAACCCGAAAAGAGGTCTGTTGGAGAATCAGCCAAGAGTGAAGTTGCAACCGAAAAAACCGCACCATCAACTGGCACAGCAACTCCCGCCCCAGACGTGCTGATGGTCACTTTGTCGATCATCGTGGCAGCGATTTGCTGGGGCTCGTATGGGCCGATGCTGCATCAAGGTCAAGCAAGAATGGGCGGCAGTCGACTGCGTCCCTTCACCTGTGTGGGATTGGCTTACTTTTTTATCGCTGTTGCGGCACCGCTTGCAGTAATCAATGCGAGAGTTGCTGACACGGGCAGTTGGAGCACCGGAGGCCTGAGTTGGTCTATTGTTGCGGGTGCCGCCGGTGCAATTGGTGCGTTGGGCGTTATCCTGGCGTTCAACGCGGGCGGAAAGCCCTACTATGTCATGCCACTTGTCTTCGGCTTTGCGCCGGTGATCAATACGTGCATCTCGTTGACTGAAAAGGGAACTTGGGGATTGGCGTCAACTTACTTCTGGATGAGTCTTGGAGTTGTCATCGCGGGCGCAATCACAGTGCTGTTAAACGCCCCGAAACCCAAGCACGTCAAGCCGGCAACTTAGTTGCGCGATACAACACCTTAGCAAGTGACGACACATGGCGTGAAGCGATTGCCGATGCGTTGCCGGATAATTACGAGGCAGGGATTGGTCCCAAGCTACGAAATCTAGCGCATTTGATATTGCGCACTTCGCTCAGCGACTTCGGCAGCCAGTGGTGATGTACCCTCGGCTACGGCAATCGCAAGCCAACCGTCGCGGACTTCGATTTGAGTTACGGCCAATCCTTTAGCTCGGGGATCGGTGACGAGGCTGTCGCTGACCAATGGGATCTCTGGCCGCGATACAAATACCTTGGCAAAGATCGCGCGAAGCGGCAAGCGATCACCCATCGACAATCGTGGTCCATCGATACTGACCACGCCGTCGCGCACCAGACCCGCTTTGAGGCCATCGGCGACAGGTACGTAATTCGAGCGGACGATGAAGCGTTCGATCTTGTGTTTGCCTTGGGACAATTCTGAAATTCGCAGTGTCAAAACCAACTGGTTCTCAATCATCTCGACCGAAATCGGGCGGCTTGGGGCGAAGCGAATTTGAACATCTTTAGGCAATTCTTCAGGAGCTTGCCAATCTTTTTTGCCCAGCAGATGAGCGACCTTTTCACCTAGTTCGACCAGGTTCCATGTGCGATCGCTTAAACCAAGTTGAGCGATCATGTTGTTCACTGCAGACTGATGGACTTGCATGCTGAGCAAACTGTCGCTTGGCGCACGAGGTCGAGCTGTATGCGAAGCCATCTGAGCCTGGTTAGCAACGCGATAGCGAATCAACAAGCGATCTTCTGTCGTGCTCATCGCGACAACCATAGGATTCAAGTTGAGGGCTTCTAGTGGACCGATCAAACGGCGTTGAAGTTCGACTTGCGCCTTATTCAATTTTTCTTGCAGCTGCTTGTCAATTTCCTGGTCGGCTTCTTCAGCGATGATACGGTGCATGATTCGCTTAGCTGGACCACTTTGTTGATCAAACTGCTCGCGGATCACCAATCGCAAAAAGTCACCGATAATGGGAAGACCATCGAAATCCGTGCTCATGCCTCGCAAATGCTGTTGGGATTCAACGTCGGTTGTATTGGCACTGACTTTGAAGCCACTTGTATCCAATCGCACCGTGCGTTGGCTACTAATATTGGCTTGCGCGGAATTATGGAAAACGGCGGGACCTTTGCTGCTTCGGGTCGCACTGCTCAGTTCGCCTTGAACACCCAAGGTTACATTCCATGCATCTTCGTCAGGAATTAACTTCAAATCCATTTCGGTTCGCACAATGCTATCCCCAGATGTGTTTGCGCCGAGGATGCGTTGATGGACAGGTTTGGTTTGATAACTTTCCTGTGGCAAGAAACGTTGTATGAAAGCACCTGCGATTGCCAAGCGAATGTTAGCGTTACGGTAATGATCATTCAGCGCGGTGGCGACGGCTTGCTGGTTCTTTTCATCCGCGAGTCGGAGTACTTGCACCGAGCTGGCGAGTGAGTATCGAACCCGATTGGTCGGATCCTCTTCGAGCAGTTCGAGGTCGGTGAGCAACTGACGATAATCAACGGGTTGGCGAGCCCAGGCGGTCAACTGCATCGCCAGTTCATTGAATTCGGGCTGGTCCATGAATTTGCGTTGCGTTTCGTTCAATCGTTCCCATCGCAAGCGTGAGAGGACGTTGATCGCAAGTGCATTGCCTTCTTCCCAGACGTTGCGGTCGTCGCTCGACCATGCATTCAACTCGTTCAACTTCAGATAGTTTCGCCAGCCTTCCGCATCACCGCTGGACGGCAGCTTGGCATTGATTCGGACTAGCAGTTCTTGGATTTGACGGCGAGTTTGTTCCGGATCAAGCTGTGGCTTTACAGCCGAAGTTTCTGTTTGCAAACAAGTCGAAACGGCTTGCCAAACGGCCAGTCGTCGCTCGATGGCGTAACCAATACGCGTTGTCTTGGCTACGAGCGCAGAATCGTTCAAGGATTCTGCCAATGGTTTGATTTGATCGTTGAGGTCACGCAGTCGTGTCAGATCCGCGTTGCCGGACGCTTTACCAAGTCCTTCGGATTGAACTAATCGTTGCAAAGTTGCAGTGACGTCATCGATCCACAGACCGACGGCGGAAGCGGCCGTAGAAACGTACCGGATATTCGCTTCCTCGCGATTATTGGATCGCAAGGATGGGTTATTGTTTTGGCTAATCAACTTCGCTGTCGGGGCTCGCAGTTGGTTCTTCAGCTCCTCCAGTTGCTTGAGGAGACTGTTGGGTGTTGGCAATTGATGACTGGACATGGACGGAGTAGGCAAACTCGCCAGGCGTTCGAATCCAGGTACATTGACTTCGGGTTTAGAAGGCGTTTTCTCGTTAGCGACAGTTTGAATCGGACTTTCGAATGCCCGATCGATCGCATCCATCAAATAGTCGATATTCGAAGTGCTTGAGCTGAGCGGTAAAACGTCCAAGTCATTGACAGTGGGCGCACGCAAGACAACTTGCATCGCTGGTTCAGGTGGTCTGCGAAGTAATTGTGCAGTATCCGTTCGGCGATCTGAATCTTCGCGATCTGAATCTTCTCGGTTCAGGGGCGTCCGATCAGCGTGCGGAAATTGTTCGGTGGCAATTAGTCCTGGATCAACGGCCAGCAGAATTCCGCCTTGTCGCGTCGTCGCGCCAGCCGAATCTGCAGTATGTTCAGCCCGATAGTAGGCCGCAGACGGTACTCGCAGTTTTTGATCGACCATTACGGCGACCACAGTTAGCGTGATGCCTACAGTCAATGTTGCTACCCATCCGTGAATTCCCTTTTCACCATCCATGCCGGGTCATCCTCGCCGCGAGTTTTACCACCGTTGCAAGCTGCCTTTGAACGCAAGCCTGCCTGTCTTCTATTCAGATAAGTATGCAAGCGTTCGCCATCGGAATTCGCCGCATCTTCGTTAGAACTAGATCGGCATGAAGCCTCGCAAATCTAGCTAGTCTCTGAACGCTATTCCAAATGGCGTAGAAACGTATTCCGTCCAGCGAAAGTAGTTAAACTTTAACGACAGAGTCTGGATAGCTGTGATTGGTGTAGCTTTTCGAATCGTTAAAGAGAGTGCAGCGACATTTTTCAAAACTTGACTCTATTACGAGACTTGAGTTCGGATTGTGTGTCGCAACTTGCTCAGCGCGACCAGTAGTGCCAAACCTAGCGTCAGTCGCACGTGCCGGAATGCACCCCACTCTAAGAGAGTCGAGTTGGAATGACGTGAGGCTTCGCAGTGCTCGAATCTATCACTTCTGAACTGCAGAACACCCGCTTGGTTAGGATTCGACCACTGAGCGTCTTTTGCGGCCACTCGGTTGCATGCATTGTCATTTTCAGCAAGGTTGCTAACGACCGACAGCGAGTTTGCTTGCGGTTGACCGCTAGTGATAATAAGTAAATACAATTCGAAATAACGCTCCTCCTGCGTCATGGCTCCTTAACAAAAAAGCTGGCAATCCATTCATGGACGTTCGTGAGAAACTGGCAATACTCGCGGACGCTGCGAAGTATGATGCGTCGTGCGCGAGCAGCGGATCCAAGACAACTCGAGCTGGCAGCAAAATTGGCACTACCGAAGGGATGGGAATATGCCACAGCTACACACCGGATGGTCGATGTGTCTCGTTGCTGAAGATCCTGTTGACTAACTTTTGTATTTACGATTGCCAATATTGCGTCAACCGAATTTCGAGCGACACTCCGCGCGCGCGTTTCACCGTAGACGAAGTCGTGTCGCTGACCATGGAGTTTTACAAACGGAACTACATTGAGGGCTTGTTCCTTAGTTCGGGGATTATCCAAACCTCGGACTACACGATGGAACAACTGATTGCAGTGGCCAAGAAACTGCGAACCGAACAGCACTATGGCGGATACATTCACTTGAAGACGATTCCTAACGCCTCGCAGTCGTTGATTGATGAAGCGGGACTGTGGGCCGATAGGTTGAGCGTCAACATTGAACTGCCCACTGAGAGCGATCTTCAAAAATTGGCGCCCGAGAAGAAAAAGCCGCAGATCCTTGTTGCTATGCAAGGTATTAAATCAAAGATTGATGAAACCCAGCATGAGCAAGCCGCAGGCTTCAAACCTCCGCGATATGCCCCGGCTGGTCAGAGCACTCAGATGATCATCGGAGCGACCGAGACGCCCGACTTGGAAATTCTCAAAACGGCTTCGCAACTGTACGAGGGACAAAATTTGCGACGCGTTTATTACTCTGCCTTTAGTCCCATCCCGCATGCGGACGCGCGTCTGCCCGGTCTTTCCCCGCCGCTGATCCGCGAGCATCGACTTTATCAAGCAGACTGGCTGATGCGATTCTATGGTTTTGCCGCCGATGAAATTGTGGCGGAAGCGGATCACAATCTGTCGCTGGACGTGGATCCGAAGCTTGCCTGGGCAGTTGCAAACCGCCAGTACTATCCGGTGGATGTTAACCGAGCCACCCGTGAGCAACTCTTGCGTGTCCCTGGTATTGGAGCGCGCAACGTCAACCGTATCCTTAGCATTCGTCAGCATAAAAGTCTGCGCAGCGAAGACCTGAAGAAGCTGCGAGTCGCTTGGAATCGCGCGAAGTTCTTCGTCGTGACAGCCGACCACAACCCGGCGCTCGCTAGTTTGGATCGCTTAGATTTGCGTGCGAAAGCGAAACCAAAGTCGACACAATTGATGTTGTTTGATGCCGCCGACTCGGCGCTCACCGGTGAGGTCTAGTGCTTCGTCCAGCTTTAATTTGGGGGGCGTAGATGTGAGCCGTCGGCGCTAGCCGCGGGTAAACGAAGTACTTGACTCGACGTGACCTATTAACAATCAAAAGACCGACGATTTACGGTCGACAGATTAGCGTTGGACGAACTTTTAGTCTTGCACGACAACCACTTCGTTCACCCGCGGCTAGCGCCGTCGGCTCACTGATGTTGATCCCCAAAATTAAAGTTGCACAAAGCGCACTACCTACCATGCATTTTGAAAACGTGGACTACCATGCATTTTGAAAACGCGGAGACCTTTGAACAGTGGCGAACCGCCGCGCGGCGACTGCTGGCTGATGAAATTTCGCCGGTAGATGTCCAATGGTCAGACGATTCTGGTCAATTGAAATTGTTTGGCGCGTCCGATA
>JANODD010000014.1:0-19547 GCA_031412515.1 Planctomycetia bacterium
TCCGAGCCATGCCTAAGAAAATCCCGGGGTTTGGGGCTGGCCCCATCGCTCCGGTACGCTCCCTCAACGAATACCAATCGGACAAAAAATTACATTTTTTTGAAACAGCCCTTTCCCTAAACCAACACCGTCGCTCTCCCCTCGGTCCCCTCTCCCCTCGGTCCCCTCTCCCCGAGTACAGGGCGAGGGGAAGCCAGTGCTCGTGTTATCGTCCAGCAGCAAGTTAAATTGCCGCTATCGTTCCATCCGTAAGTAACAGGGGCCATCGATGCAGGAGCCCTAAACGTGGACTTTGTTCACTGCGTTCGTTCGATTCATTACTGGGCGATTGCCGAACACGTTGCCGCCTCGGCGAACTTCGACGAACTCATCGCCGCTCAGTAAAACCACATGCGTCGCAATTCGCTCTTCGGGAATATTAAACAACTCTGCGACAACTTTTGCATAGATCTCCAACTGAGGACGGTGGTGATCAATGCGATCTTGAACCCATAAAAGCGTCATGCTGTCATCGTAGACATCTGTCTTGAAGTCGATAATCTCAGCCGCATAAGGCCGACCGTCTTTCATCAGAACGACCAAGCGATCGATTGTTCCGGAGATCAAGCGGTCGTTCATCACCAGGCTAATTACACGCTCATTGTCGATATCAACTCGGTCCGGCACGCTGCCGAAATGGCTCCGCTTGTAGCGACTCTCACTCAGAGCTGTGCGAACACTACGCAGTTGTAACATCAATTCAAACGAATCAATCAGCTTGTCGATATTGACGTGCCGTAACTCCTCGGGGCTGATCGCTGCCAAAGCAATTTGACGGAGCCGCTGCCGATCGAGAACATACTCATCGAGCCACTGCACGTGTTCGAAAAATGCATGAATGATTGTGCCAAAGCTAGCGCCGATACTTTGACTGAAGGAAAACGCGTTTTCAAGAGGAACCGGTTCGAATGTCTGGCCAATGGTCGACGGCGCAGCAATTCGCAAACTGCGTACTGGCGCTGAATCAGCGTCAGACCGTAATGTAATTCTCCTTGCAGAGGATTCATCTGAAGCTTCTTCAATCGGCTCGTTTTTCGATAACGTTGCGTACCATTCTGAGTGTCCGAATTCGTACAGCACCGCTTCGGCTTTGCCTACTTCATCCTTGTTCGATGCCAAAACGGATTGCAACAGCGAATCGAAATTCTGCTTGTGATCCGAACCGGCGGGATGAGTCGACAAATACAGAGCGCATCGAGCCCGAGTCATTGCGACGTACAACAGACACAGCGACTCGAACACGCCGCGGGCCTTGGTCTGTTTGAAAGCCGACTGCCAAGTCTCGGGCAGCGTCTTTTGCAACGCCTCGTTCATGTACCGCAACACACCGTTCGGTGCGACGGTTGGATCGTCGCCGCGCAGCACGAGCATCGGCGGGTTAGGCGCAAATTCAATCGACAAATCGGGCAGGAAGACCGCATCGAATTCCAAGCCTTTGCTTTTGTGAATCGTCATCACTTTTACTTGAGCCTCGGTTGGCAAGGCGATTCGCTGATCCATAACCGAACGCTCAAAATCCGATAATCGCCCGCCGCCAGACGCTTGAAACTCAAACGCACTTCGGACCAGCTGCTTCAAGCGATGTTGGTCCCACCAGGAAAGTTCATTCGCAAGCCAATTAGCGACCATTTCAACGGCTCGGCCTAAACCCATTCGAGCCACTTGCGCCCGATACCAACTCGCAACCTTATACGGCTCAGTTCGCGGATCGGCGGGCACGTGCTGTGCAAGCGGCGAGGTGCCAACATGAAACGCACAGATACCATCGCCGGGATGATCCGACAAATGGACTAGCGAAAGTACCAATTCAACGGCCGCTGAGTCTGTTAGTGGATTACCTCCATCTTGACTGGCTGAGATGCCGCGATCGCGCAGCAGCGCAATCATGGTCGCAACGTCTGCGTTGCGACGGAATAGTACACCAATGCTCGCACCAGTGTTCGCTGTCAACTCAGCGATCTGCATCGCCGTGAACTGCATGAATGCCAAACGTTTTTCATCCGACGGCAAATTCCGGTCAATCGCTGGACCGTTCTGCAGCCGAACGTAACCCTTTAAATTCTTGCGTGACGTTTCGTGTTTGGGAAAGTTCTTGGTCCATTGGGCTGCGACATAATCACAATCCGCAAAGTTCGAATGTTGGGGCAAGTTCTGGAAAACCTCGTTGACAACTTCGATCACTTCAGGACTACTACGATAACTATCGTTCAGTTGCGATTGCTTCACATCGGCCAGTGAAGAAGTCACGCTTTCAAAGATCTCGGCCACGCCGCCACGCCAACCATAAATCGCCTGTTTTGTATCGCCGACGCAGAAGAACGAATGCTCACGCTCGGGCTGACCCGCTAACGGTTCTGCCAAAGGTTGCAGAATCCGCCATTGCTCCGGCGAAGTATCTTGAAACTCGTCCAGCAACAGATGGCTGACACCGCAGTCCATTCGAAGCTGCATCTGCTGCGGATCGATTACAACCCTGACCACGGACGTCTCGTCTGCAGTTTTTCTTCCCGTTTGCGGGCGGGGCGCCCGCGCTCCATCGGTTTGCGGGCGGGACGCCCGCGGTCCGTCGTTAAACATCCACTTCGACAGAAGATAGCTGACATCGCTAAACGCCAACGTTCGCTGACGCTTGACCAACGAACTGTAACGCTCGTCATAAGCCTTCAGTACATCGTAACTAGCCACCGTTTGGGCTCGACGAATCGGCAGCAATGCGGCCGCCGCAGCATCGCGTAGCGTCCGCAATGCATCCACATAAGCCGGAGGCAATTCAACTTTGTAATAAGTGGCATTGAGCGCATCGAGGCTCTTCATCACGCCATGACCAATCACACCTTCCCACTCGCCGCAAAGTGCAAACGAAAGCAACTTGTCAAGTTCACGCACCACGTTCTTATTTGTTATTGAAGAATCCTTAAATGCATCCAAAGCCGCCCTCACTGAGCTTTCGCTTGGGGGCACAGGCAATGGCGGTTGATCCCAGTCTTCCGCTTTCGTTACGCGGAAAGCACCGTAACCGGCTCGGACCGTATTGACGATTTGATCTGCCACCTGCCGCTGCGATTCCCCCTTCGCCAGCATCCGAACGAGATTCACAAGCGTTTTGCGGTCGTGACTATCGAGCATCTCTTGAACGGCTTGCATTTGCATCACAGGTTCTTGCACTGGATCGAGCGCGGACCATCCTGGTGGCAGCATCATCTCCAAACTGAACGTTCGTGCGATCTGTGCAAAGAAACTATCAAGTGTGCTGACACGGAATCGATGCAATTGACCTGCGACGCGACGCAGCGCAGCCAAACAAGCTGCTGCGGATGTATCCACTCCAGCAATATGTTTCGAAAGCTCTACTCGATTCGACTCGTCGATGCATGCATGAGCCAATCGTTGGAGCACGCGATGCATGATCTCGCCGGCGGCTTTACGAGTGAAAGTAGTTGCTAGAACATGGTCAACTTCTTGCCCTGACAAGATAATCTGAAGCAAACGGTTGCTCAGTTGGAATGTTTTGCCGGTTCCCGCTGAAGCGCGAATAAGCAGTGGCTCGAACTTTACAGCAGCCGGTTTCAACTGTCCACTTGCCTGTGCGGCCAACAACTGCTGAGCCTCTCGAACTGTTTCACTTGGTATACGTTGCGACTCGCGCTTGGCAACGCTCGCTGCGCGGTCGGATACGATACGACGCGGTGGATCTACCGACACTCGCTGAACATCCGACTGGCAAATGCGTGCGAAGTCATCAAAATGAACCGCCTCCAGATGCTCGGGCCAGTATTCGCCTCGGCGGATCTTGGCGACCGTCTCTTGCGCTACACGATCCGCATCGGCGAGAAGCGTCTCACCAAAATTTGCTGTCACGAAAGCGACACTCTGCGACTGCTTGGGCAATGTGATGTAACCGACATCCGGTTCTCCCTTCACGCCCATCTGCGCACCGAGATGCCGATACAAAGGCAACTGCAAATCTTTCCAACCATCTTTCTCGGACCAATGCACTGAAACCGGATTTTTGGCTGTTTCGCTGGTCTTGTAGTCCCAAATGGCCCATTTATTCAGCCCCGGGTGGTAATCAATTCGGTCAATGCGGCCAATCAAAGGAATCGTATCTTTGCCTATGCCGAACCGCAGATTGTCTTTTAGCTCAACCCCTTCTTCGATGGACTTTACAATCCATCCTTCAGCGGCTCTCTGCGCCTGCTTAGGTGCGAAGGCGCGCAAACGCATCTCGGCCTGTTCAATTTGAATCAGCACACCCGCAGGTGGGTTCGGTCCAAACTTCTCCGATGCAACGATATGTAATTGCTTGATGAGAAAATCTTCGATCTCCTCCGTATGGGTACTCATACTGACGGGATTTCTGCCCATCATCGACAATGAATCGTGCAGCAAAATCCCGAACTTCCTCGCGTCCAATTCGACATCGGAATCGACTTCTTCCTTCAGCTTCAACACGTGCTTTAGATAGAACCGATAAGGGCATGCCAAGTAGTCACGCATTGCGGTTACGGAAACCGTCGGTGGAAACATTCCGGGTTTTGGTTCAGGTATCGGCAAACGACTACCGCCAGCTACCGCCCGCCAGCGCTGCTCAGTCGGAGGCAGAATGTCGATCGAATCTTCGGAAACCAACTGCAATACCCGAGCCGGCAATTCGGATAACCCGCAGGCCAGTAGCAAACGGCTCGGCACAAGCGGATCACCTTGATGGTCGGCTTTTCCAACCACAATCCGCAAGTGTTTCCTCGCATGCAGAATCACTTGCATACTATACATATCGCGAGCGTACCGGCGTCCGTTGTCCATCATTCCCAACTGGCGACGCAACTGATTCGGCAGAAATGCATCCGCGTTTACACTCTCCGGTACAACGCCATCATGTACACCAGTAAGAATTAGCACCGGTGCATCGTCCAGCGACAATTCAAGCCATCCGAGCATCTCGATAGCCGCTTCATTGCTTGGTTCGGGCACCAGTTTTCCGGACGTAGAACGCAACAACCAATCGATCAATTCACCGACGGTCATTTGGGGTTCGAGCTCAGTCGGTATGTCGCGCAGGCCGACGATCATCGAACACACCTGCTGAGCCGCGTTGTAAATCGGTTGATCTTCAGACTGGTCCAAGTCGCACAATTGCCCATGGTAGGCCGTTTTAAGAACTTGGAGTAACGGTTGGACCCATTGCGACAGCGGCAGGGAACGCGTGCCAAGCTTGCTCAACCACTTTGTCACAGCTCCCGTTACGAGCGTATAGACATGCGCTCCATCGATTTTCTCATTGACATAATCGTCAATGGATTTGGGTAGTACTTCTTGGCAATAGTGATCAAATTCAGCCAACCAGTTTTCAGGCAGATCCAGTGCGCCCTTACGCTCCGCAGCCGCGATTCGCTTTTCGGTTCTACTGCTGCCAGCTTTCTGCGATTGCAACACATTCCCCACGGCGGGATGTCGTACCAACGCGGCGAAACTCGAAAAACTCCGCTGCGATAAGTACTTTCCAATCAACGACAGCAAACTTGCCGGTTCCGATTGGCTGAGCGGTGTACCCGCTCCGTTTCGCGCCGTCACGTCGCACAGCGATAACTGATGTTGTAAAGTAGGGACGAGCGTTGCGTCAGGGATACCGATCGTTACATCGCGAGTATGAAAGTCATCACCTAATTCAGCCAGACACGCTGCCGTCAATTCGGCTTGATCTGCAGGTGAATTGCCGACTAACAAACAATCTTGGGGCAACTCCAAGACGGCGTCTTGCCACTGCTCGCTGTCCAAACAACCAAATGCATCGAACATGGCTGCATGCGACTCAGGAGCCGCTACCCAGATTTCGACATGTTCGGCAACCGCTTCAAGGAACCCGCGCTGAGTCTTATTCAAATCAACGGCGCCGACAACGATGATTTGTTTGGTCGTACGCGGTTCGCGGTATTCCAAAGCGACCAACCGCGCGGTTTGAATATCCCACAAATTCAACGCATCGAGCAATTCAAGATACTTCGCTTGGATGCGAGCCATCGCTTGCCATCGCGGCGCTTCGGGATGATTGCCAAGGGATGTAGCAACCGCTTTGAAATCCAATCGATCCGAAGCCAATTCGCGATGAACTGTCGAGATCATTTTGCCGAGTTCCAACCATTGTTCGCTGGCCGTCATCGGTGGCGGAACTGGCACGATCCGTTGCAACAATTCCAAGTCGGTTTTCTGGAGCGAGGAAACCCAAGTCAGCACTTGCACCAGATCGCTGGCGAACGGAAATTTGGCAACGTAAAGCTCCTCCGGCAGTTGTCCCCCAGTAACAATCTGCGGCGGATACATTACCTTCCGCCCGGTCTCAGTCAAAGCACGGACCGCGAACGTCTCGTCCGCCCCCCGCGTCTTTTGTTTTCGAGTCTTCTCGCTGTTCCCCGCACCCATTGCCCGAAGCGCCAACAGTTCTTGCAACCGCCGCTTCGCTAGCCCGCTGGGCAATACGATCACAACATTGCGCATATCCCATGCATCGCCATCGACAAACCGGTGGTAAAGTTCCTCAACGGCCGTAACGACGGTTGGTTCATCCCATCCAATAAATCGTCGCCGAATGGCAGATTTCCCAGCGGAAGAACCAGCGGAAGAACCAGAAAGTGATTCAGCATCCCTTACTTTTTTCATAGCTTTCGACCCTCACTTCCATGCATGCTAAGCCCGTCCCGTGACACCTTTGGTCACGCAACCGTGATTCTAGCAAAAATCCTGTTTTAGATTGCTAAGGCGACTGATTTGCTGACGCGGTTTCAAGCGATGAATCGAGGGCCATGGAAGTCTGCCCGGAGGCAGATAATAGGAATCCGAACAAAATTCGATTAAACTCTGACTTCGGTTAGGAAGATAGACACCCGCACCGGCCATCAGAACGCCGAATTCCTTGATTGCTGCTCCATTTTCGTCAACGCAAGTAAGTCAACGCAAGTAAATAGTGTTCGGCAGCCTCGAACCAGTTCGTGCTGAGCTTGGGCTTGCCTAGGATCCACCTCGAATCTATTTACAACATAATCTAAATGCTTGAGATGAAAGTCGATCTTATTTAACGTCGCCCATTGCCCGGGCGCACCGAACTTTATTGAGATCGAGGCTATGCCGAGCAAGTCCTGGCGTAAATAGCAGACTTCACTTTACTTGGGAACGTGGCTTGGTGGCTGGGAGTTTTCCATTAAAGTGATGGATGTCTATAAGTACAGTAAAAGTCGAAATGGCTGTGGAGACTAGCTCGGCAGAGCCTCGTTCGCCTCGCTCTTCCGTTGCATGCTCTATGAGGCCCACCCTTGGACATTCTGGCTAGCCGGCATTTAAGGGTGGCACAGCTGAAGGCGAGTTCGGCACGTTTGTTTGCACAGCATCGCCGCGCATTGAGTTGCAGGAGAATAAAAAAACCGTTGAAAACACTGGGTCAGGTTTAACTTTCCCCAGCATTCTCAACGGTTTCAAAGTGGAGGTAGACGGACTTGAACCGACGACATCTTGCTTGCAAAGCAAGCGCTCTCCCAACTGAGCTATACCCCCAACTTTCGTCGCATTTCTGCAACGGCTAACAATATCGCTATTCAAAGCGAAATTCACAAGTGGGCGCGCCAGAATTCGAATCTGGGACCTCGTCGTTATCAGCGACGCGCTCTAACCAACTGAGCTACGCGCCCGTGAAAATCTGCTGTGAACTGCCGCGAACAAAACTTCTAATCTTTGCGAGTTTAGAAGTTCCATCCGATGCCTGTCCAATCGGCTCGAATTGCGAATAACCGCAGTTCTTACAAACCAGACTGGGAAATCGTAGCCAAAGGTTCAGGGATGTCAACCATTCCTAGCCGAACTGAACTGTATGAGCCGATTTTTTCCCGTCTTAGCAACAGGCTTGGAGGGAATCGGCTGTCTCGGCGACCGAACCTGAGTCAAAATGGTGCAATGGCGGACTCTCGCGTGACCCCTCACCCCCTAGGACACTCTCGCCGAGTACGGGGGCGAGGGGGGAAGCTGAAAGTTGCTAGCGTAAATACAGTTTCTAACGAAAATCGCGATTCACGCGCACCCAAAGAATTGCTAAACAGTATAGAAGCAGCAGTTTTGATTGTCTTTTGCGCAAAACCAAGTTTGAGACTCGCGGGCGGTTGGACCGAAAACCGCTCGTCGCAGTTGAAGTCACAATATCCAAGGAGCAGGTGGGCATGCCAACTTTACGTTCAAGCGGAAGTTCTTTTTTCAGCAGTTTTCGATTAAGTCGTACCGCGGCACGCCGCGCTTTATTAATCGCATGCAGTGTCGGTTTGACTGCCTCAGCGACAATATCAGTCGCAGTGGGGGCCGATCCCTCAGAAAAGCTGTCCAAGGCGCTGGCCTTCAAGCCACGACAAGCGGATGTAAATTACGAACAAGTCAAATCAGATCAAGTTGCCGAATGCTCGCTCGAAGAGACAGTCCGCGAGGATGGCAAAGGATTTCTGGTTTCTGGCCCAGGAGCGGTACCGCTGCGTTGGTTTGCCGACACCAATGGAGACAATCGACTTGACCGTTGGTGCTATTACAACGCGGGAGTTGAGGTCTATCGTGAATCAGACACCGACTTCAATGAAACCGCTGACGAGTATCGCTGGTTGAGCACTGAAGGCCTTCGTTGGGGCAAGGATAAAGATGAAGATGGACAGATCGATACTTGGAATATGATCTCCGCGGAAGAAGTGACGGCTGAAGTAGTGCGTGCGACAGCGAATCGCGAACCCGCTCGCTTCGAACGGTTGCTCATCACTGAAAACGAAATTGCTTCACTAGGTTTAGGAAAAGAAAAGGCAGGCCTTCTATCGCAGCGAGTCGCCGACGCTCGAAAGCAATTCACCGCTTGGACATCCGGACAGAATGTAATCACTAAGACCAGCAAATGGACCAACTTTGGCGGCGACAAGCCAGGGATTGTTCCCGCCGGCACCGATGGATCAAAAAAGGACGTCGTCGTTTATGAAAACGTCGTAGCCCTGCTGGAAGATTCGGGCAAGGCCAAGCAGCTATTGGTTGGAACCATTATTCAAGTTGGACCAACTTGGCGACTGATTGATTTGCCGAAGACCGTCGCAGAAGGCCAGGAAGTTTCTGACTCGGGAGTATTCTTCAGTGTGACTTTCCAGCCACGAGGCGCAAACGGGGTTCCAGAAGCTTCCGGCGGCATCAGCAAAGCCATGGAACGATTGGTCGGGGACTTACAAAAAGTCGACGAAAAACTGCAGTCGCCCAAACTGTCTGCTAGCGAGAAGATAGTTCAGCAATCCATGCGGGCGGATGTTCTTGAGAAACTGGTTTCAGCGTCCACCGGTGAAGAGCGTTCATCATGGATTCACCAATTTGCCGACACCGTTAGCACTTCAGCTCAAACCGGCGAATTTCCCAAGGGCATCGATCGACTTAATGACTTTGTAGCAAAGCTGACCGAATCTTCGACACCAAAGAATGATATTGCTTACGTCGTATTCCGCACGATAACGGCTGACAACAATGTCAAAATGCAAAATCCCAAAGCCGATTTTGCTGCGTTACAAAAAGCCAATCTGGCTGACCTCGAAGACTTCATCGAGAAGTTCCCGAGCAGTGACGAAGCGGCGGAAGCGATGATTCAAATCGCGTTATCAGCTGAGTTTTCCGGTGAAGCGAAGCTTGCTGAAAGATGGTATTCGCAGGCCGCCAAAGATTTTGCGAAAACCTTGCCCGGTAAGAAAGCCGCCGGAGCACTGCGACGTTTAAATCTAGTCGGCAAGGGCTTTGGACTAGAAGGCAAACTGATCGATGGTCGCGACTTCAGTTCTAGAGCTCTTCAAGGCGGTCCAGTCGTCTACCATTGCTGGGCAAGCTGGTGCGAAGGATGCAAAGCTGAAATGCGTGGGCTCAAGGAGCTGCAAAACAAGTACAGCAAAACCAAACTCAAGATTGTCGGTATCAACTTCGACAATAGCCAACAGCAAGCGACTGATTTCCTGACCGCGAATCCGTTTCCCTGGATGCACCTTTACGACGAAGGTGGACTCGATAGCACTGTTGCTGTTGCCTATGGAATCCTAACGCTTCCCGTCAATGTGATCGTCGACAAGAATGGCAAGGTAGTGAAGACGGGCGTCCACTGGACTGAAATCGACAGCATCATTGAAGATCTGGTTAAGGCCGATTCGGCAAAGTGATCTCCAGACCCCTGCAAGTTTGTCTCGTAATCTGTCGACGGCAAATCGTTGGTCTTAGACTGTTAGAAAGTTACGTCAAGTCAAGTACTTCGTTCACCCGCGGCTAGTGCCGACGGCTCACATCTTTGAAGCAAAAATTAGAGTTTGACGCTGCACTAGTCTGTAAAACTGTGTTTCCTGCCAGGCAAGCTGGCAGGGGAACCAACCAACAGCAATTGCTACTAATTCAATAGGCTCCGCTGGTTATGGGGCACTCGACGTGGCGTTTCCGTCGACGACTGGCGATTGCTTGCGCAATGCTACCTGAAAAGATTCAAGTGGCTGATGTCCTCGGGATTGAAAATTCGCAAGTGCAGCGGTTGACCAACAGGTAGCCATCATCGAAATGAATTGATCTTTGCCATGCGGATCACCATTATCAAAATATACTTGTACCGGCTTTGAACGTGTAACTACGTGCCAAGAACCGTCGGACGCTTGCGACTGCAACAAGTAGCGAATACCACTCTGGAACCCGGCACTCTCATGGATCTTTTTCGAAGCATCCAGTTGGGCCAGCATCACAAGCGCTTGGCCGGTTGCATAGGAGTCGGTCGACATCTCAGGCGTCTGCGACCAACCACCGTCTGGTCGCTGCCGCTGCCAAAGCTCTTCCGTCAACGCAACTAGTTTTTTCTCTATAGCCTCAGAATGAGTCACCCGCTCTCCCGCTAACATTTGGTCGAGCCAAAGCATACCGATCAACTCTTCGTGGCTTCCGTTGAGCGAGTGTCGTTCGGCAAATGTAGCCGACTTTTTTAACGCCACTTCAGTACGCGCTTTTTGTGATGCCTCAAATCCATACGCACGCAATGCGTAAACGGCAATGGCCGTCGTCATCGCTCGCGATGATGCTGCCGGTGGGCGATGCGACTGGAACTCCCAAGCACCATCGTCTGCCTGTGTCTTCAACATGTACTCGACCATAGCGTCGATCGTTTCGTTGCGCGGTGCGTTTCCTAGATCCAGTGTCCATAATCCATATGCGGCCGTTAAAGCTCGACCGCCAACCCCGCTTCCCTCTCGCATCAGTGCCGTTTTAGGCTCGAACGATGCTTCCGTGAACGTGAGGATCGCCTGTGTCACGTCAGCTTTTAAGAAGTTCGGCGAAACCTCGCGCACATTCTTCCGGCCATCAAGAGATAACGCCAGCAGCGGTAAGGCTTGATGATGGCACGAAAAACAATCTCGATGCTCGGGGTAGTTTTTCACACCCTTACGAATCACTTCGTACCCGCGTTCAATCGCTGTTGCAACGGAGCTTTCTAAAGCCTCATCGACATCCAATTGAGGCGCGGCACGGGCCATTTTGCCCGATGCACCCAAAGTAACAAGAACGATAATCGTCCAAAGTGAATTCCTAGCCATTGTCGACCCACTATACTGGAGAGTTTAGAATTGCCGTCCTGCCTGCATTGTATCAAACAACCTTGAATCCGCTGCTCAAATCATCATTCATTTGCTGAGGAACATTTCTGTGGTCAAACCCATATCACGCCGCTATTTCGCCGCTTCTGTTGCTTCGGTTGTAGGCGCCGGCCTTGCTTCGCGAACGATGGCGGACAATTGGCCGAGTTGGCGAGGCCCAAATCGTGACGGTAAGTGTGAAAGCAAGTTGCCAGAAAAAATCTCGCAGCTGCAACCTGTTTGGACCATCAAACTGGGCGACAGTTACAGTGGCCCGATTGTTGCCGGCAAGAATGTCTTAGTCACAGAAACAGTGAATAAGAAAAACGAAACCCTAATTGCACTCGATCGTGCGACCGGCAATCAGGTTTGGAAGAAAGAATGGGAAGGGGCAATGTCCGTCCCATTTTTTGCGAGCAGTAACGGAGACTGGATTCGATCGACGCCTGCTACCGATGGCAAGCGGATCGTTGTCGGCGGCATGCGGGATGTCGTAGCCTGTTTTGATGCGGAAACGGGTAAGGAATTATGGCGTATCGATTTCAACAAAGATCTCAAAATCGATTTACCTTCCTTCGGTCTTGTTTGTTCGCCCCTGATCGATGGCGAATTTGTATATGTTCAAGCTGGCGGCGGCATCCGTCAGATTCGCTTAGCCGATGGACAGCTCGGTTGGATGGCGATGAAGGAGGCGGGAGGCATGATGGGCGGTGCATTTTCTTCACCTGTTATTGCCGAGCTGAATGGCGTCCGACAACTGATTGCTGCAACTCGCGATGCCATGGTGGGTGTTGAGTTGACCAGCGGCAAGGAACTTTGGCAACGACCAATCCAAACCTTTCGTGGCATGAATATTCTGACCCCAACGATTTTCGGACAGCAGGTTTTCACAAGCAGTTATGGTGGCAAGTCACAGTCC
Source organism: Planctomycetia bacterium (assembly GCA_031412515.1). Taxonomy (GTDB): domain Bacteria; phylum Planctomycetota; class Planctomycetia; order Pirellulales; family Pirellulaceae; genus Aureliella. Next base: position 12,595 of record JANODD010000014.1, read on the forward strand.
ATCAGCGTCAAAGCGGAATCAGCCACCGGCTGGTCGACGGATCTCGCATGGGAAGGCAAGTCGGAAGCGTATATGTCATCGCCTATTGTCGTACGTGACTACGCGTATCTGCATTTGAAGAACCAACGTGTATGTTGCATCGATCTCAAAGATGGTACCGAGAAATGGCGCACTCAACCGTTCGGAAAATACTGGAGCATGGTCACCGACGGCAATCGTATCCTAGCCTTGGATGAAAGCGGCAAACTCTACTTGCTAGCTGCAAACCCGGATAAATTCGAACTGCTCGACCAATTGCAAGTCTCCGACGAACCCTGCTGGGCTCATCTGGCCGTTGTCGATAACGAAATGTATGTCCGCTTCCAACATGGACTGAAAATGTACAAGCTGTCCTGATCCGCATTTTCGTACTCCTACTCCTACTCGCGTCAACGAAATAGTCGAGTACGAGTACGAGTGCCGCAAAGCCTGAGTACGAGTACGAAAAAACCGTGTGTTCAGGCGGGCTGGTATTGGAAGTCGCAAATGCAATCTAGTCGCTATAGCAAGCCGCACATTTCTTCACGCTGGCTTCAGGTTCGCTGGTTATAATTCGGGCCGCTGTCCACTTCGCGAGGCCCGATTCAGGAATCCAGGACCATGTTGCTAATCAAATCAGTTTCAGTGCTTTTCGGAATTATTGCGTTACAATTTGGACTCTGCATGTCCCCTTGTTTCGCGCAAGTTGCTAAATCCACCGAAGGACTAGAACCCATCGGCGGCAAATGGTTCGTGCGGGCCGGTGATAAACCCGTGTACTTCTACCGCGATGGAGATGAGATGGTCGACCTCTTCTCCTATCACTCGCAGGACTCAAACAAGGACGGCATCGATAACTTGCGAATCCGTCACGACAAACAGCATTTGATCATCCAAAGCCAAGGCTACCCGAATCATCCAACAGCGATTTTTCCAAACAGTGGCAATCCAAATCGCATCTCCGTTCAAAACTTTACGTTTCGCCTGCCGCTTGAACCTAAACTGGCTGGTAAAGTAACGCGGCTACCGATGGGACCGGTTGGAATGGCATCGAACGGTGTCGTGTTCTTCAATCCATTCGAAATGGAAGGAATGAACGCAGTCGAAGGTTACACCGAAGTTTGGCTGGACTCGTGCTGCGGCCATCCTCAGCAATCCGGCGTTTATCACTATCACAAGTATCCTAGCTGTTTAAAATCGCCCTTCAGTGACGATGGTGAGCGTCATTCGCCCATCATCGGTTTTGCTTTCGACGGATTTCCGTTGTACGGCCCCTATGAAGCTGACAATCTTAAAGCCATGGATGTAACAGGTGCCTCGGCCCTCGACGTTTGCAATGGTCACTCCGACGATAAGCGCGGTTACCATTACCATGTGACTCCAGGTCGTTTCCCTTACATCTTGGGTGGCTATGCCGGCGTAGTTGAGGTTTCAAACAATCGCGGCCTCGCGCGGGCTGGAGAAGGTGCAATAGTTGACAACACACAGCCTGGTGATAACCCACGCATGGAGCAAGTCATCGACTCCGTGCGTCCGGGACTTGCCAAACGAGGTCAAAAGCATTCGATTCAAATCGAGCTGAAACCAGAAGCCGCCAAACGTCGCGGACTTCCCGAAGGCGTTCCCACCTGGGTTCAAATCGGTCCGTATGAAGCTAAGAAGATCACGCGTGAGGGAAAGATAGTGACGATGGAAATCGCTATTCCGGCTGATGCTAATGTTGGCATTTTCCTCGACTGCCATTTGGAGTTCGCATCAGATCGTGGCGCCCCAACCACTTACAAAAAGAACGACGCCTTCCGCGTAGTCCTTGAGTAGCAACCGTAGCTTAGGCGAGTTGCTGTCTACAAAGTCCCACGACGATAAAACTGTCGTCCACTTAACGTCGATCGAGTGGATGAAGCGATGGGCCGAATTCGAAAAGGCATCTTCAAAATAATAAGTAAGGGTAAATGCTTGCATAATCGCGTGTAACTTCTCTGGCAACGGTCAACTGAGAATGCTATATCCGAGAACCGGAAGCGAGGCGTGACCCAAACTCGATCTCCTTCCTAATTTCCAAGCAATTACCGACTGAGGCTCAACCCAGATTCTCACGAATCCAGCTACTTAGCAAAAACCGGATTCTTACGAATCCGAGCGGTTCGGGCTCAAAACAAAGGAGTGTACAATGCGATCCATGGCCGTAATCAATCAAAAAGGTGGTGTCGGCAAGACGACCACCGCTGTCAACTTGGCTGCCGCGCTTGCCGATCAAGGCGAGCGAGTTTGTGTGATCGATCTCGATCCTCAAGCTCACGCCTCATTGCACCTCGGATTGTCCGTGGTCAACGACCAGCCAAGTGTTTATGACGTCCTCTGTGGCGACGCAACGATCAGCGATGCACGCTGCTGGGTCAACGAGAATCTAGCGGTCATTCCTGCCAACCTCGATTTGGCCGCTGCTGAAATGGAACTGGCTGGCGAAGTCGGTCGCGAAGTCATTCTGCGCGATAAACTGGAACTCGACGACGAACCGTTTGACTACATTATTCTCGACTGCCCACCGTCGCTCGGCGTACTCACATTGAACGCTTTAACTGCGGTTAATGAAGTCTTTTTGCCACTTCAGCCGCACTTTCTTGCGCTGCACGGATTGAGCAAGTTGTTAAAAACCATTGAAATTGTCGCCAAGCGCTTGAACCCTGACTTGCGGCTCTCAGGTGTAGTGCTTTGTATGTATGAATCAGGCACTCGTTTGGCCGCGGAAGTCACCCGCGATGTCGATGAATTCCTGGGAATGCACTCGGGTAACAAAGGAGTTTGGGCAGGTGCAAAATTCTTTCAAACTCGTATCCGCCGCAATATTCGGCTAGCTGAAGCACCAAGCTTTGGTCAGTCGATTTTCCAATATGCGCCGACATCTAACGGCGCCGAAGACTATCGAAACCTCAGTCGCGAAGTACTCGGTTTGCCAGTACTGAATAAAGCTGGGCTAGTTGCGGAAGCGGCTTAAACGGACGCTGGCAGCGTCCGCCACGTTGGAAATCTCGTTCCCAGGTTTTGCCTGGAAATTTGAGCAACGACAAAGAATTATTTAAAACAAGAATGCTACAAAACGCAACAAAACCGACGCGATTGAATCACCAGTGGATACATTCTGTATGTGCTTCGAGTGTTGGTTTTGTTTTGGTTGCATCGATCGGCTGTCATCATTTTTGGCCCAGTAATTTTGGACCGCCTCCACCAGTTACGGTGCCAGTGTCGAATCCCGCGCATGTTGGTTCTGTCGATCCAACTTTTCTTTGGCAGCAGATTGTGGACACGGTGGACGACTATTTTCGTATCGCAAGCGAAGCGCCCGCGCGTCGCGAGAACGACACTTGGCTTGAGGGACGCTTGCGAAGTTACCCGGAGGTAAGTGGTACTGCCTTTGAACCGTGGCGTCGCGATACGACACGAGGTTTTGAGAGGCTTCAAAGCACTTTTGGAACCGTTCGCCGGACAGCAACAGTTCGCGTTGTGCCCGAAGCAACTGGCTATTTGATCGACGTTAATGTGCTTAAAGAACAGGAGGACATTGACAATCCTCAATTTGCCACCGCAAGCAATCCGTCACAACAGCAGGACGTTTCCAACGACACTGTGTCTAGTCTCCCTTTACCGGTTCAGTCAACGCTTGGCTGGTACGAGATCGGCCGCGACCGCGAGCTTGAACAACGCATCATGGAAAACATACTCGGTCGCATCACCAACGTCGAAGAGCCCAAGCACAAACGCAGATAGTGGCGTATGCTTCCAGCTTGCGATTGTATTTTTGTGGCCTAATGAAGAATCCGTAGCCCAATGAAGAAATTCGCTCGGGACAAATGGTCCCAAGCTACGTCCTACTTCAATCGCTTTTCAAAATAGTCCAACATGGCTTTATCAGCGGTTTCTGCATCGGCTCCTTTGAACCCATGCCCCGCGCCTTCAATTGTCAGAAGTTCAGCTTCGACGGTCGCAGTTCTCAACTTGTCGACCAGCCACACCGCTTGTTCATGAGCAACGTATTTATCCTCTGTGCCATGGATGCACAATGTTGGAGCGGCATCGGGTGTGACCCAGTACAAGGGGCTGCCGATGATATGGCGCTTCAGTGCGGTTTCGAGGTTTCCACCGAACCATAGTGGGAGGACTTCGTGTGCATCAACGCTTTTGCCATAGGACTTAGTAAAGTCGCTTGGTCCGTAAACATTCACAACGCAAGCGACGCTACTGGACTGGTCTGGATTACCGCCGGTTCCTTCGAACTGAGGAACGTGGGCTGTGACGCCGAGAAACTGCGCGAGATGCCCGCCGGCGCTCCCGCCTGTAACACCGATCTTCGCGGGGTCGACTTTGTATTTGTTTGCATTGGCACGGAGCCACCTAACCGCAGCTTTGGTATCGTGCACCGCCGCAGGGAACTGATGTTTTGGAGCCAAGCGATAGGTGATGGTCGCGGCGACGAAGCCTTTTTCAGCGAGCTTAATGCAGAGTGCATCGTAGCTCTCTCGCTTGCCCGCTCGGAAGCCACCGCCGTGAATGCAGAGGACTGCGGGGCGTAAACCGCTTTCTGTCTTGGGACGAGCAACGTTTAAGGCGAGTGATTCACCGTCTGGCGTTGAGTAAACGATGCCTTCCTCCCAGATGACTGAATCGGGCGGAGCGGCAATGGCAGGCGACGCAAAACTACTCACGGCAACACAAACTATTGACAGCAAACGTAAAGATTGTTTTAGATTTAGAATCATGGCTGGCTTTCGTGAGAGGAATTTGGGGAGGACACAATTATAACCTCGTTGTTCTTGACTTGTTGGATCTAGATCCGAGTGACAGCAATCCACGGTTATTCCAAACGGAGTGGATTCAGCCAAGTGAAATGCTTGCAATAGTCCTCTTTCAGCCCGCAAAGTGAACCTGAAATTCCTGTCTTGACAGATCTCAGCCGATTTCGCGCATGACTTGGAACGATCGTGCTGATTATTCCGCTTCGGTCAAACTTTTCGGCCAAAAGCTGCCGATAAGCACGTCTGTAACGAGTTTACGGGTCTTACCGACTGTATGCCTTGCGCGGTCCATGTGGCAACTTTGCCATCGATCGCCGCCGGCATCGCTGACACACGGACTGACGAGCCGCTGGAGAGGAATCAATGAGAATGCTCAGTGGTAAATTGCACTGGCTGACTGTGGGGCTAGCTCTCCTTGTAAGTGCTGGCAGAGTTCACGGCCAATTGGGAGTTCCGAGCAAGCCTTCGGGACAAACGCTGAAAAGCAAAAACCCTGTACGGCCTGCTTCCTACATGCAGGGAGCCGCGCCAGGATACGAGATGCTGGATCCGAACACCATGGGCACACGCCCAGGTGGAGACATGCCAATGCACTTGGCTATACAAGGCCCTCCGCCAATGGATGTGGCAATGGAACAAGGTGGTTACTGCGATAGCGGAGCCGCTTGCAACACGATGGGAGGCGGTCTTCTCGGCGGAGGAGGCATGCTTGGTGGAGGAGGTATGCAAGGAGGCATGCAAGGTGGCATGCAAGGCGGATGCTCAGCGTGCGGCGGAGGCAACTGCTTCTTCTGCGGAGCAGGCAACGGCTGCATCGGCAGCGGTCGCTTGTTAGGTGGACTGCTCGGTCCCTTGGCCCCGTACGGCGAAGGGGGACGAGGTGGTCAACGCTGGTTTGACTTAAGTTTGGGTACTATCGCTCTAGCTCGTACAAGTGACGTTGGGTTTTTCCAAAACTCAGTCCAGGATCCTGTGACTGGCGCATTCGGCCTAACCAACGTAGTTACGACGCTTGGACAAAGTGGTACGCCGGTGCTATTTAGTACTGACGTGAATGCGAACAAGCTCCGGTTTGGTTTGGAAGCGATTGCAAACTTGCAAACTGGCCCTGGTGCGAACGTTGAAGTCCGATACTTTGGACTGAACAAATGGAACGACACTGCCGAAGCCCGCAGCTTCCCGTCACCTGACTTGTTCTCTGTCTTTAGCGTCTACGGCACTGATCCAATCGGTGGCTTTGACGACACGGACCGGTCGTTCATTCAAACGGTCAGTCTGAAGTCCGAGTTGCACAGTGGTGAAGTGAACTATCGTCGCCAATTCGTTGCACCCGCCGCTTGGATGCAAGGCGGATGGCTAGCCGGTGTACGGTACTTGGATCTTGACGAAACATTCGGTTTCTCAGCAACCGGTAGTCGCAACAACACCTTCACGTTCAATCAACTTCGCTTCTTCAACGACGATACCAGGGCGCGTAACCAACTGACCGGTTTCCAGCTCGGTGGTAACTTATGGATGAATCTGGTTCCCGGATTGATGGCTGGGGTTGAAGGCAAAGGCGGTGTGTATGGAAACCATGCTGATGTTGACACAACAGTTGTTTCCAACTCGATTCCATTCGGACGCGAGGCTCTGAAAGATGGCCGTACAGCCTACGTGACTGAGTTCAAAGCGTCCACTGTATATCGCTTAACGTATGCTTGGGCCTTCCGAGCAAGCTACAACGCGCTCTACGTCGATAACGTCGCCCTAGCTCAAGAGAACTTTAACACTCGTGACCTAAGCAACGCAATCGGCTCGGGAGCGTTCACTGCCAACCGAGTTCCATTCATCAACACCGACGGCGAAGCACTCTACCAAGGGTTCACGCTTGCAGGCGAATGGACTTTCTAAAGTCTCCACCTATAAGTTGAAATATCTAAAAGCTGGTTCCTTCGAAAGAGCCAGCTTTTTTCGTTTGACTCAAAGCTAAAAGAGACTGTTGGCTGTCGGGCAAACAAAAAACGTAACCGTTCACGGTTCAAGAACTGATAGTGCGTTAGTTTAGCTTAATTTGCTACTGTTCAGGAATGGACAGTAAGGACAAAGTTATCGAAGAACTCCGCGTTTTGGTCGCGAAGCAGGCTGCGCAGATCGAGAGACAGG
>JANODD010000015.1:0-15949 GCA_031412515.1 Planctomycetia bacterium
GACTGAGGCTGGCAGCGTCACACACGAGGTCACGTTATCAACGTTCCGCGTATGAATACAATTGTGATCGTTAATTCGCAGGTGACTTATTAGCCGGAAGACGGGACGCTCGCTAACGAGAGCGTCCCGCTTAAAAACCCAGGAAAACGCGACTTTTCAAGCGACTTATCAGCCGGAAGGCGTTAGCCTCCGGGTGGAGACGTAACCGGAGGCTAACGCCGACGGCTTTCAAGCCAGCATTAGCCCCGACTTTCTTCGAGAATGCGTTGCGTTGCGACGTGGTTGCCACGGTTGCCACTTATCTTTGGAGGCTGCGGCACTTTGGGGCCGCGAATGTTCTTGCGCATTGCTTTTAAGTTGACATGTTTGGCTAGCCGCATTAAATACTGAGCAAATTGCTTGGTCGTTAGATTGGCATACTTGGATTCAAACTCTTCGTTGGTTACAGCGATCACCAGCCCTTGCCAAGCACCATGCACATCCAACGCGAGATAGTAAGTCGAGACCTCGTCGGCCAGTTCGGGCTTTTTATGAGTCGCTGCGATAGCCACCTTGATTAAGTTTAAGATGTTATACATCAACAGGCTTACGCCGAAGCTAAACAGAGCCGCTTTGGGATAGCCTAGTGTTTCGATCTCGCTATTGAGGACACTCTCGACATGCTGAAACGCATTTTCAATTTTCCACCGCGTGCGATATGCTTTGAGTATTCGCGCCGCTGAGATTCGTTTTGGCAGGTTGGTCAACAGATGGATCTCGCTTTCGCCGTTGCGTGTTGGTACATCTAGCTTGATCGTTATCCGTCGTAAAGTAAGCGTTTGCCCTTGGTAGCTAATTGAAATTGCTTGCTCGTAGATGGTTCCACCCACACCGGGGCCAACTTTCTTCTGCTTGCCTACGGCATCCCATTTGGGGACGAAGCCCAATGAGTGCCGGAAGATGAAAAAGGCTTGCTTGTCCAAAGCGATGGAAGTCAGCATGCCATGGGTGCCAAAGTTTCGGTCGCCAATCCACAATTGACCAGGTTCGATGACTTCAAGCAGTTCGGGAAATAGCTTGCATTCACTAGTGTGTCCGTCAGTACATGGAATGAAATCCAAAATCATGCGATGATCCGGATCCAAGACCACCAGTGACCTCCCTGGTAATGCTGCTGCACCCAGCCTTCGCAACTCTTGTATGCGGTGTTCAGTTCCGGCCAACAGACTTCCGTCAACGATCCTTGTCTCATATCCCTTTATAACGGGCTCAGCCAATCCGTCTGTCATCCAGCGGACAGCAGAGACAAGCTCACGAGAAGTGTCGCGAACTATCGCGCGACTAACGGTAGTTTCAATGCCCTGTAACTTGTCATAGATGGCCGTAACCGACACATTGATGTCCTTAACCCGATGCAGATACGCTGCGTTGACGCTCGGTTTGATCTTCAACGATACTAAAGACATCAAATCAATAACGGTTGAGAACAAAAGGTCTCCGCACTTCTGTTTGACACAGGTACGCTTGAACAGCTCGTCCATTTTCTGTGCATTTAGGATATGAGAAAGCGATGCACGTGCCATCACTGCTGAAGGAGCTTCCTTAACAAACCGCTCAAGTACTTCTTGAAATGCCATCGAATTAACTCCGCAAAAATTACACAACTTAAGAGCCAATTCAATCTTACGGTGATAGTGACTAAAAAGGCAAAACAAGGTAAATTGCTAGCTTGAAAGCCGTCGGCTAACGCCGGCTAACGCCTTCCGGCTGATAAATCACCTGTAAATCCGCGTTTTCAAGTTCATCCCTAAGCATCCCTAAGTAGGACGCTCTCGATAGCACCCGGTTCATGCGGGCGATACCGGACGCAAATCCGTTCCGGCTGAATTTGCATACCCTGAAATCAAATCTGGACAAAGCATTAGTGGGCGAGTGCATTTTTGCCCAACGCTGTGGAGCATTTTCGCGAGTAAATGTAGCTATTTTCGCGAGAAACTCTAGCGGCCCGATGAACTTTTCTCCTGCATCCGGTTTCTCACGAAACCAGCTACCTATCCATATTCTGTTGCATGGACTACGTTTCTCGGCAATTTTTGAATCGTTGGCAACCTGGCCTACTTCGAATTAGGATAGACGTTTAAATCGGGCCGCTAATTGCCTGATTGCGCCTGATCGACAACAATCGTGAACTAGCGCTTTGCGATATTCCACAACAAACCCTCCACACCCCACCTCCTGAGAAATTCATGATGAGCACTTGGATCGATAAAGTCGTCGTGGCCTTGGCCGTTTCCGTTCAGCTCATGTTGACCCAGCTATCTCCCGCTCAAGATCTGTTTCCTGACAAAGGGCTGGAAGCCGCAGTTCGCAGAGAAGTTTTTGCAAAGCGGTACAACGAAGAAGCGCTGACCAAAGAGGATGTGAAGAACATTTCTCAAGTCAAAGCGAAAGGCAAGTCCATCAAGACGCTTGAAGGAATGCAGCATTGCGTCAGCGTCCAAGAAATTGACTTTGAGAACAATGAAATCGTCGATCTCAAACCGCTTGCCGAATTGAAACTCATTCAGTCGATCAATTTGGCGGGCAATAAGATCGAGTCGATCGAGCCCCTGGCTGCGTTATCGCGCGTTCAATACCTTGAACTATCTCGCAATGCCGTTTCGGATATCTATCCGATTTCGAACATGAGCAACATGCGCTCGCTGTACCTTTCCGAGAACAAGATCGAAAAGATCGACGTTGTGAAAGCACTGCCAAAAGTTTGGACTTTGTACTTGGCTGGTAACCCAGTCAAAGATTTGTCACCCATCGGTGAGATGAAGTGGCTTACTTCGCTAGACATCAAGAACTGCGGCGTGACGGACTTGAGTTTTCTCAAGAACCTCACCGAGCTGAATTATGTGATGGCTGTGGATAATAAGATCAAAGACCTTACTCCGCTGGTCGAAATGGCCACAGCGGACAAAGAACGACGCTTCTCGCCTTTCTGGAGGCTTTATCTAGCCGGCAATCCGCTTGAAGACAAAGCCAAGGGCGAGCAGGTAGAAGCCCTCAAAAAACTCGGTGCACGCATTGAGCTTGAAAAGGCAAAGTAAGTGTGCGCTGCTTGCGAGTCCTCTTCGTTTGACCCGTAGCCAGCGGCGTAGGGGAAAGCTGGAAGCCAAAACCACAAGCGAAGAGAACGGCAAAGTGAATTTACGAAGTAGAAGAGAGGGTAGGTTCGCTCGGCTCTAAAACGATTCGGTGGTCAGCTAACGACGCGGGTTCAGGTTAAGCCGAAGTTAATTAGCTCCGTGTAGACCCGCTCCTGCTGCGAACCGCACGCCGTTCCCTACGCCGCTGGCTATGGTCAAACGAGCGCAACTTCGTTTGACCCGTCGCCAGCGAAGGGTGGTCACTTAACAGCAATACTGCGAGCCGAGATCGCATAGCTAACCGGACAAAAGTTTACCGAACAAAGATGTTTGCGAGCTCAAGCGGTCCACTTGGAACAATTGTTATCAAACCTTTACCAAGTGGACGCGACACTTTATACGGCTTGCCATTTAAATTCAACTGAACTTGCCCATCCGTTGCGACAGCCTCGATTCGGTTCCACGATCCAAGCTTTTCCATCGATGTTGAATAAACTGAATCTCCCTTGGCTGTAAATGTTAGCGGTTCTTCACTACCAGGCAGGATTACCTTGAGCTGTTCGGATTTTTCAGTGAACCGAAAATCCAAAACGAGTCCACTAATTTGAAGCGACTCGGCAGTTTCGATTCGAGCTTGATCGCCTGACGCGCTTCCGTCGAATGCAAGCACCCAGTCCTTAACGCTCCAGGCTCCTTTGCCCGATTCAGAAACTTTCCATCCATTTAGATTCAGTCCGGTGTAAATGGAACGATAGCCGCGGTTACTTATCGCAACATCTTTTGCATCTACCGGCGTTTCCGGAAGCTCTTTAATGCGAAGATTGCGATAGTGAACAACGCCTCCTTCAGATTCGAGGCAGATGTATCCTTTGCGTGGACTCGCTTCCTTGCCTTGAGTTACAACCTTGCCATTGACCGCTAAGGAAATGTTTCCATCGTTGCACACGATACGATAGTGATTCCACTCTGGGCTCGACTTCGCTCGCTCTTCAGTTGGAAACGCTCTGCCACCACCACCGCGGCCATTGATCGGAGTCATCTTCGCACCATGAATGGGGAAGATGTCACCATGCGTCGTGTGGCTTTGCGTATTGCCATAGGCATTTTCTAGAACTTGCACTTCGATACCGCGATGAAAGGGCACGCCACGCGAAGTGATATCATCGGCCCAAACAAAGACACCCGCGTTGCCACCTGGAACCATGTGTCGCCATTCAAGTTCCAATTCGAAGTTGTGATACATCTTCTCCGTCCGCAGTTCACCGATCGGTTTGCCCGTACAAATCAACATCCCATCCTTCACAGACCACGTTTCCGGCGGAGTGTTGGACAACACCCAGCCTGATAAGTCTTTGCCATTAAAGAGCGGCGTTGCTTCTTGCCCAAAACTTGTTGGTACAGGGAATGAGAAAACTAGCATCAGTGACGTAATAGTGCATGCAATGCAACGCATGTTTAGGCTCTCGCGAGAGTAATGATTCGGCTCAAAGGTAGCAAACCTACACGCAGAGCGTAGTTTAGCAGACTTCTTCTGACTTGGTGAGGTTTGGAAGGCCGAGGTTTTAAAGTCTCGTGTGGGCCCCTCATGCCGACTTTGCCCGCGAGTGACTGAAAAAGCCGAATATAATCAAAGTATTTTAAGCCGTAGAAATCGTGTTATATTCAATGGAAAGCGGCCAGCATGCGTCAAGCGTTGGCTCTGGACTTAACAGCGAAATGGCATTCATCCAATTGTTTTTGTAGCGAACTAAAATTAGTTGTATGCATGCGAGCCGGAAAGCTTGTTAGTGGTGTCAAGAAGTAGTAATATACTTTCCAGACCACATCTGTGAATCTGCGCATCGAGTCAAAAAAGGGGTCGATTATGCATCTGAAACACTTGTCTCTGTTTTTACTTATTCAGTGTGTGTCAGTGGTTTGGGCTTGTTCGAACTTCACCCAAGCGGCAGATCCCAAACAGGATAGTACCCCCGATAGCTACAAGTATTATGGTCCCGGAGGCCTTAGTCAGCTGTGGGATAAAGCCAACTGGCAATCGCATCGAATAGGACGCGATACATGGATCTTCTGGACTTGGGGAAACCAAAAGTTTCTTCGACTTGGATCGACGAGTCTAGGAAACCAACCACTGCCGATCTCGATCGATTTGTTTCGGGCTCTTGATAGCCGACAAAGGAACACTCGATTCGCTAGGTTGGGTTTGATCAATGAACCCAACTGTCGTCCCGCCGATAAGCCGGATGAGTTCGGTCTGTGGCTCGACGTTTTTGAAGGGGATCCGCTGCACTACTATCCAGGCGATCCGCAGTACGACGAGAAGCAGCATTACCCTGGTACCAATGAAAAAGTTGACACCAAGAATTACGGCAAACCCAGTGGCGTACTCGGGCTAAGATTGTTTGATAACCCGAAGTTCAAAAAGTCGTCTTGGGACGTAAAGAAGTACTTTGACAATCCTGCTGCCGTTGAGCCACCGTACCTAGTTGGTTTCACATGCGCTCTGTGCCATATTGCCTTCGATCCGCTCAATCCGCCGATCGATCGTGAGCATCCGCGTTGGGACAATTTGGCTGCGAACATGGGCAACCAGTACCTACGCGAAGGTGAACTGTTCCTCAATGGCGGTCGAGTGATCATGGGCAACCTGACTCCAGGTCCAAAGCACGACACCGACCCGTACGACACAAAAGGCGTTGAGGCAGACAGCTTCCTTTACCACTATGCAGTAACTCAGCAGCCCGGGACCTCTGAAACGTCAAGGCTCTCGTACGACTTTATTAACAATCCAAATACGATGAATGCGATCTTCAATCTTGGGCATCGGCGCGAATTCGAGGAAGTTAATCCTGAAGGCAAGAAAATAAAAACGATGCACATCCTTAAAGATGGGGCCGATTCTGTTGGCGTAGAATGGGCGCTGATGCGAGTTCCGATCAACATCGGTTGCGAAGGCCCGTATTGGGCCGACTCCTTGTTCAACCCTTTTACCAATGATGTTCAGCACCCGTTTCGAATTGCCGAAGCTCTTTGGAAGTTGCCCGATTCGGAGAAACAAAAGATCACGGAGAGATTTGGTGTTAGCTTCTCAGATGTTTTGCCCGAGCGCATCGAATCACTTAAACGACGCTATAAAGAAGTGGACGCTTATGGCCAGGAATTCGGTTCCGACTTTGCGGAAGCTTGGAAGCGACATGGAGCCCTTGCTGACTACCTAGTGTCGTACAAACCGTTCCATCTGATGGATGCTCCCGAGGGCGTGAGCTTTATCACATCTGATGCAGCCAGACTGGAAAAAGGCCGGACGATTTTCGCCGATACCTGCGCGCGATGTCATTCCAACATCCAACCTGACGAGCCGCTTTCCGGTGATCGACTGAAGGAATTCCACCGTCAAGCCGTTGCCCGTCCGGACTTTTTAAAAGACAACACGCTGACGGACGACGTGCGTTATTCAGTCGCAGAACTTGGTACTAACATGGCCCGAGCCATCGCGACCAATGCGATCGAAGACGACATATGGGCCGAATTCTCCTCCCGAGATTACAAGCAGCTGCCTAACATCAGTAAGAATCCTTTACAGTTAAAAGTACCAGTGTTTTTGGACCAAGATCCTGTGACTGTATCGTTCCGGCCGCCCGCCGGTGGAAGAGGTTATTACCGCACGCCGTCTTTGGTCAGCATTTGGGCAACAGCGCCGTTCCTCCACAACAATTCTCTCGGCAATTATTCCGACGACCCTTCGGTTAAAGGGCGAGTGAAGTCGTTTGAAGACGGTATCACTAAAATGCTCTGGCCCGAGAAACGTGAGATGGTTGTTAAACGCACTTCAAAAGACTGTACGCTGCTGCCCCAGGTCACACAGTTAATCCCCAAGATTCTCAGCCAACGTATTACGGAAGAGATTCGTTGGCAGCTGCGTGAAAAATTCCCAGCCGCATTGATCGACACACTTGTACGTGAAGTCCAGCCCAAGCTGGAGGCTCATTTAACAAGCCAAATAACCAAGCTGGAGAATTTGAACCCTGATCAGTTGATTGAAATCTTACCGGACTTGATCGTCACGGACATTATGCAAAAAGGTCGGGAGTTGGATCTACCCGACGAGTTCCTGCGGATCATCAAGCTCCAAAGCATCGAAAGACTTCAAGCGGATCTGAAAACGCTCCATGCGTTGGTCAAAGGGAATTTGTTCATCATTCCCAAGGGTACACCTGTGAACCTCTATGCCAACATCAACTTGGCGTCGTTGCCTGCAGTGGTTGTTGCGCACTTGAAGTATCCCAAAGGATCGCGTCCACTCGCCGAAGAACTACTCCGACTTAGTGCTTGTCCCGACTTGGTCGAAGATCGCGGACACCTATACGGCAGCGATCTGAAAGACCAAGAAAAGCTTGACCTCATCGAGTACTTGAAGACACTTTAGGCAAGATGGCCTGAGCATTTGTGCTTTAGCCAACTTTAGTTTTACGGTTGAACGTGCGTGGGATGGCACGGATGGCACGCTCTGAGGCTTCGCGAAGGGCGTGATTTGAGCGACATTCACCACGCCCTTCGCAAAGCTTCAGAGCGCGCAATCCCAAAATGACAATCATCTAACGAGACGATACCAAATGTCAGCTGAGTATGATTTTATTGTGGTCGGTTCGGGTGCAGGCGGTGGTCCACTAGCGTGCCGATTGGCCCGCGATCCGGCCGGCTATAAGGTAGCGTTAGTTGAAGCTGGATCTGATCCAGCCTTTCGTCCCGACGGAAGTGAGAATTTTAAATATTCAATTCCTGTGCTTCACGGACGCGCTTCAGAAGATCGTCAGTTGAGCTGGGATTATTTTGTGCGCCATTACACCGACGAAGAGCGACAAAGCAAGGACACCAAGTTCTACACTGATCCAAAATCGACGGGAACTGAGCCCGACCCACGCCGCAAAGGTGTCTTTTATCCTCGCGCCGGTACGCTGGGTGGTTGTACCGCCCACAATGCATTGATCACCGTCTATCCACACAATGAGGATTGGGCCTATCTGCAGCAGTTGACCGGCGACAGCAGCTGGTCACCAGAGAATATGCGAACGTACTTTCAAAAACTGGAGAATTGTCGCTATGCATCGATGGAGAACCGCGAAGGTCGCCACGGGTTCGGCAATTGGCTCGATACCAGTCTGATTGATCCCAAATTGCTGCTGGAAACGCTCGACGATCCACAGGTTCTGAAAGTGGCTGTCGGGGCACTCAAAGCGGTCATTGAAGATCTATTGCTGTCCATCGGCAGCGACCCGTCCGAAGAACACTTGCAGTTGCTTGCCGATCACATGGTGGTTATGAGAGATGTGATGCACTCCGTCTTTGCGAGATTGCCCGAACACCAAAGAAGATTGTTCTCCCAGCTTGATACGCTATTGGGACAGAGTCGCGAGCAAGCGACCACTGTTTTGCGCGAGCTGTTGCCAGACTTGAAAAAATGGCATGAACTTGTGAATGAGAAGAAAGCCCTAAGTAGCGGTTTATTGAGTAATAAGCTATTGGGAGGACTGGGAAGTACACTGATCAGCGACTTGACCAACCGACTGTTTGACAAATTCCTTGACCGAATGCTGGGCCACGTGTCACCCGTGGATCTAGTGCGATTTCTCATTCGCTACTTCGATCCTAACGACTGGCGGGTGGTGCAGCATGGTTTGCAAGGCATCTATCCAATACCTCTGGCAACCGATGGAGTACGCCGCAGTAGTGTTCGTGAGTTCGTGCAGTCGACTATCGACAATTGCCCCTATCGATTGGAACTGATCAGTAATGCCTTGGCCACGAAAGTGGTCTTCGAAGGCACGCGTGCGGTCGGGGTCGACATTCTGCGTCAAGCCAACGCTTATTTTGCATCGCCACTCAATACCGATCGCTTGCATAGTGGCACTCATCCCGGTGAGACACAGCGCTTGACCGCCCGCCGCGAGGTCATTCTGGCGGGAGGCGCATTCAACACGCCTCAATTGCTGATGCTGTCTGGTATAGGACCACGTGAGGAACTTGAAAAGTACAACATTTCACCGGTAGGCGGGAAGTACTGGGAAGGTGTTGGCAAGAACCTGCAGTGCCGTTACGAGATCGCCGTCATCAGCGACATGGCTCGCGACTTCGAAGTGATCAAGCAAGGGGCATTTGATGCGCCGGATGGCAATGGCCAGGATGATCCTAAGTTTGTCGAATGGCAACATCGCAAGGGAGTTTACACGACCAACGGCGCTATCTTCTCAGTGATCAAACGTTCGTCGAAAGCTGAACACGTTGCGTCCCCAATAGGTAACGACACTGCAGCTAAAGACGCTGCGCCGCCACCCGACTTGTTCATATTCGGCGTGCTGGGCTACTTTAAAGGCTATGAGCCTGGTTATTCGAAGAAGGCCGAAGAAAAACGGAACCGATTGACCTGGGCTATTCTTAAAGGCCACACCCGTAATACAAAAGGCGATGTCAAGTTGCGTTCCGGCGATCCTCGTGACACGCCATGGATTAACTTCAAGTACTTCGATGACGGCAATTTGGACTCGCCTGAATCGAAGAAGGACTTGGATGCATTGATCGAGGGTGTCACCTTCGTCAAACGTATGCTCGCGCGAGCTGGCAGTTCAGTCAAGGGTACGATTTGGCCCGAGTTTTTAAACGAAGATTTGGACGAACCAGCTGTTCGTGAAAAGTTACGCCAGTTTATCGCCAACGAAACCTGGGGACATCACGCATGTGGAACTTGCAAGATCGGTAAAGACGTGGGTGGTACAGAGCAAGCCGTGCTGGACGGCGATTTCAAAGTCCACGGCGTGCACGGCCTGCGAGTTGTCGACGCTTCCGTTTTCCCCAAGATCCCAGGCTTCTTCATCGTAACACCTGTTTACATGATCGCTGAAAAAGCAGCCGACATTATTCTTCGCGATACCAAATCCACTAGCACTGCGTAATTGGCATCGCGAGTAGATATCAAGGCAATCAAGTGGATCCCCCGTTGCCTCCATCGCTGCAATGGTCCTGTAGAAACTGGCACGCACTTTCGCAGCGCATGTCAAAGGCACAATATCCCAAACTCTGGACTTTTCGTGGGCGTTCGCTCCACTGATCCAGAGTCTTGCGATTGTGGCAACCGCAAGTCCTTGACGATTAACGCATTCTTCTAAGTCATTCTCTCGGCACACGCTTTGCTCGAGCCTTGCTTTAAGAGCGTCCGCATACCGCTGGGGCGGTGTGGGAAATGACACTTAGCAAGAAGAGAGCTCGTCGCGATGATGCCCTTTAGTGTACTGCGAATTTTTGGACTCAGTCTCCTGAACTGGGCGATTCTAGGAACCGGAATCTATCTGTCCTACGAAACGTATGAACGCTTCACTCAACCAAGCATTGTCGCAGTGGATAAAGCTCTGCTGACGGATCTCGAACGCAGCTCGCCCGTCGGCATAGAAGACCGGGTCGCCGCCGCACCGGACTCGCCCCAGCTAACTGCAGGCCAGTTAACTACAGGTGAATCCGATCAAACGACGCTCGTTCCCTTGCCGGACCCAAAGTCCGATTGGCGGACCTGGGCGATGTTGGCAGGAGCAATCGTTTGCCTTGGGTGGAGCTTCGGTGGCGCTTTACCGATTAAATGGATGTTGGGTAACGTCAACGGCAAGCATCCCGTTGTGATACCTCCTACTAAGTCGATGGTCGTCGTCCGACCAGATGGCTCGAAGTTGCACGTCGATATTTTCGGCAAAGCCGAAGGCCCCACGCTGATCTTCACGCATGGATGGACGCTGAACGGCTCCGCTTGGGATTACCTTAAAGCAGATCTTGCGAAGCAATATCGCTTGGTGACTTGGGATTTGCCCGGCCTGGGAAAATCAAAAGGGCCGACGGCCGGGGAACTAAGCTTGGAGAAGTTTGCGAATGATCTCGAAGCGGTCTTGAACGCAACAGCTGCGAAGGAAGATGCAGTCCTGGTTGGCCACAGCATCGGTGGCATGACCTTACAGACGTTTTGTCGGCTCTTTCCACATCATTTAGGAAATGCCGTTAAAGCGATCGTCCTGGTACACACAACTTACACAAATCCAGTTCGAACTAATTTTGCTAGCACTTTCATGACAGCGATCGAGAAGCCCCTGATCGTTCCGCTTAACTACTTGATGATCGCAGTAGCACCTTATTTTTGGCTCTCGAACTGGCAAAGTTATCTGAATGGATCATCGCACTTAACATCGCGTTTCACCAGCTTTACCGGAAAACAGACTAGCAGCCAGCTCGACCACGCAGCCCTAATGGGCGCTTCCGCTTGGCCAGCAACGGTCGCACGTGGAAACTTGGCCATGTTGGACTTCGATGAGCAACAAGCTCTGCCGCAAATTCCTATTCCAGTTTTAGTCATTGCAGGTGAACAGGATCGCATGACCGTTCGCTCAGCCAGTAATCGAATCGAGTCACTGCTACCCAACGACCGTCCTTTCACTATCGAAGGTGGTCACCTCGGGTATTGGGAATATTCCGAACGCGTCGTCGAGGCAATCAGCCAGTTCGTTGAGCAAACAACGGATGGTGGTCGGATAAAATCAGAGTTTAAATCAGAGAACTTCTCGCAAAAGTAGTCCTTCTAAACAGTGATAGCTTTTCGACGATCAAACCGTCAAACCTCGTCAACATGTAGAATACAATCGACGCCAAAGCGATTAAGATCACAACCGCAATCAACCCTGTTACAACGAAGAATATCTTACGGGCCTTTAAGCCCGTGACCGGACGTTTGCAGTGGGGGCAATAAAGACTAATGGTGTCCTGGAGGTTTTGCTCGGGCACAACTTCGGCTCTGCAATGTGAGCACACGACGAGAGTTTGTCGCGCGTCCATTCTAAGGCCACACCTCGGACAGGGCGGCGTTGAGTGCGCGACCATTTGCTTGCACGACGGACAGGGTTTCAACATCGCAGTCGTCGCCTTAGGAACTGAGTGAAGGTCTCTTCTGAAAACGTGCCTGGGTTATGCTTAATGACCCAAGTGAACGCTTGCTTAGGCGTACCCCTACAATAGGCCAACGCGTAAACCGGATTGAATGAGTAATGTGCCCGAGCGGTCGGTCAAGCATTATAATCATTGACAGTTATGTGGCAGACGCTGCTTGCGTCTGCCAACTTCAATTTCGGACGCTCGCAGCATCCGCCACGAACATCCCTTTACCACCGACTGCACCCCATGAAAAACTGCATGAAACACTCCATGTGGGTTCTTGTTATCGTTGCGTTGATTCTGCCTTCTGTACCATTCTTCGCAAACGAACCGCTCCTTCAAGATGATCCTTTGCAAGTTCCGTTCTATGCGGACAAGATGAATCTGCTTGTTTGGCAAGACGATCAAGGTGCGACGCACGTGATCGATAATGAAGCAAGTTGGCATAAGCGGCGTGCCCACATTCTTCAGAACATGCAGCAGGTGATGGGCCGACTACCGAATCGCGATCCTTCGGTGGATCTTGATGTTCAAGTGCTTGAAAGTGAGAAGCTTGAAAAAGTAACTCGCAAAAAGATTACCTACGTCGCCAGCAAAGGAGACCGAGTTCCTGCATATCTGCTCATTCCCAACGGACTTGTACAACCCGCCCCGGCTATAGTCTGTTTACATGGGACAAGCGGACCGCGCGGTCGCACCGCAGGAATAGGTGCCGACTACCCTCGCTACACTTTGGAGTTGGCCGAGCGGGGATACGTGACCATTGCACCAGACTATACGTTGTTAGGTGACAACCAGAATGATCCAGACGCTCTTGGATACACAAGCGGGACGATGAAGGGCATATGGTGTCACATGCGAGCCGTCGACTTGCTGGAGTCGCTGCCGGAAGTGGACAAGGCAAGGATCGGTTGTTGCGGCGTCTCCTTGGGAGGTCACAATTCCCTCTTTCTCGCCGCCTTTGATCCGCGGATGAAAGTTGTAGTCAGCAGCTCCGGATTCGATTCCTTCGCCGATTACATGAACGGAGATTTGACCGGTTGGTGTCAGAAGCGATACATGCCTTCTATTGCAAACACCTATGGCAAAGATGCCAAGCGCCTTCCGTTTGATTTCCCAGAAGTGCTCGCGGCCATCGCACCTCGTTCGCTGTACATACATGCGCCTCAAGACGACAGTAACTTTAAAGTCGATAGTGCCCGGCGTTGCGTCGAAGCTGCGTCGAAAGTCTTTAAAGTGGTAGGAGCCAAAGACGAATTGGTAGCCGTCTATCCCCCCGGGCCACATGGTTACCCGATTGAAGAACGCGAAAAAAGCTACGCCTTCATCGATCGTGTATTAAAGCCAAAACAAGTAGTTGCAACGGAGCGTTACGAGATCGATCTTGGCTTTAACGCAACCCTTACGGACGGCATGCAGTGGGACGCAGTTTCGGGAATTGCCGTCGATTCGAAAGGTTTTTTGGTCGTTGCTCATCGCGGACCTCGACCTATTTTGGTCTACGATCCGTCCGGCAAGCTGGTCCACATGTTTGGCGATTCAGAGTTAACGTCTGTTCATGGCGCTCGCACCGACTTCGAAGACAACATTTGGGTCACCGACTATGTGAACCATACTGTTATCAAGTACTCATCATCAGGCAAAGTGCTTCTGTTGCTCGGCAAACGCGATGTTCCGGGTAACGACAAGTCAACGTTCAATCGTGCGACGGATGTTGCCGTTGCGCCTAACGGAGGCTTTTTTGTTTCGGATGGATATGGAAACAATCGGATCGTCAAGTTCACAACGTCGGGTGACTTTGTAAAGACTTGGGGCGTGAAGGGAAAGGGAGACGGCGAGTTGAATTTGCCGCACGCTGTTCAATTCGATGCACTGGGATTGCTGCATGTCGCTGATCGCGAGAACGACCGAGTGCAAGTATTCAATCAAGAAGGTACTCTCATCAGAAACTATGGCGGCTTCGCTCCGTTCGGAATGTGCATTGCTTCTGATCAAACACTCTTCGTCGCCGATGGTCGAGCCAACAAGTGCCTTCACATGACGCTTTCCGGCAAGGTTCTTTCCGAGTGGGGCACTTCCGGTTCAGGGCCCGGCCAATTTCAATTGCCTCATTGCATAGCGGTCGATTCCAACGGCAACGTCTATGTCGGCGAAATCACTGGCAAGCGAATCCAACGTTTTGTTAGGCGATAATTGTAGAACATTTGAGCATCGGATGGTGCCAGTCATATACTTGACGCTACGCCAGTGCCGTGTTCGTAACGCTCCATGAGCTTGACGTTCCAAGGGATTCGTCTCGAGAAAACTCTTTCCGCCGGGCTAGGATCATCCAGTCGCAGTTCCTTACCGCAACGCGGTTCAACAACAAAGCCCAGGGCAAGCGAAGTGCCGGAACGGTCACGAGCGTCGCCCTGGGTCGGTCGATTACAACGAATGCGACGAGCAATTGACACACCATCAAACTGATCTCATTCGATGTCGCAACATCAGTGAAGTTGCGACTCGGTTGCGCGAAAGAACGACCCAGGGTGCGCTGCGCGACCCTGGGCTATATTGTTCAACGCCTTCAGCGTTAAAACCCCAACAAGCAACGGCGAGCATTGGTAGCAGCACGAACGACTAAAATCACGCGGTTGCGGCCAAGTGACTCACCATCAGGCAACGCGCGATCCGCAACTCGCGTGCATTTTTTTGTTCGGCAATCCGGTCAGGTGACGTCAACCCTCTTCGTGATCGTCTTCGCTGCGCAACATGCGAACAATGCGCCGCGCCAGGTGTTCTTTGATTTCGCGGTGACGCGGAACAGGCTGGGAGACACCCGTTGTAGGATTGCGATACCAATCGTGCTTTGCTCCATGTCGTATAAGCACGCAACCAAAACCTTCAATTGTCTTAATAAGTTCGACACGCTTCATGACAAAATCAAGTCTTCGACTCGTCGTGCTCCTGGGATTGTGCCGCCAGACAGCTCCGCGTGGAGGTCTTTCAGGTGTTCCTTCAAATCATCAAGGCTGTCGCCTTGCGTCCAATAGTCTGGATACTCCTGTAGGAAACCAAGCCAAGCGTCACCGTCTTCCCAAACAACAACTTTTACAGTTTGCATTAAGCTATCTCACACAAAACTAGTCATAGGGACATAACACCCTCTAAGTTTACCACGTAAGTTCAGCCACCGACAACCACGCCGTCAAATACCTCAAACCATCGCCCTTCTGCGACCAGACGACGATAAAAGATAGTCAAATCGTGAGCTTCTCTTGGTAGCGTGTCGATTCCGCAGAGTACCGCAGCGCGATAGTCGTCAGTTGAAAAGCAAATCCCCTCTCGAGTCGCAAGTTTAAGCACTGTGGCTGGAATTTCGTCTTTTGGTCGCGAATGGAGAACGTCTCGAAGCTCATTGAATAAGTGGTTTCCACGACACGAATTTATCAATCTCCAAAATAGTCTCACTCCTGCTAATCCTGAGCTGTCCTGTTGCCAGAGGGCGACTACACAAGATTGACCGAGGTACTCGATATCCTGCATCCCAATCAGGTTTGGAAACTGGTTTCGCCAAGCGGGAAAATCCCGTTCGATTTGAGTCCCAGCTTCGGTAAACTCCCAACAGTAAAATCGTCCGTTCATAGCTCGAAATGGTGTGCCAACATCGTTAACGCTTTCAATCAACGAATCAACGTTCCGCTCGGACTCGGGAATGTGCTCATTGGGACTCGCCATCGAGTGCTTTCTTTTGCTTTGCCGAACGTTTAAAATCACCGATGTTGCGAGGGATTGGGCCACCATTGGCAAATGACCTTACTCGCAACTTCGGTGGATTTTTTTGTTCGTCGGTTTTTGGGCTGTGGCGTTACCTTACCGAAGCAACCGACGATTGATCCGTA
>JANODD010000016.1:0-7540 GCA_031412515.1 Planctomycetia bacterium
ATAGCACTTAGCGATTGGGCAATGCAAGGCCAGTGTACCGGAGTACATGAGTTCGAGCCCTTTAAGTCGAACCAATGCCGAGGCACATAGGATAACGTGGGCCGAAGTAACAAACTTCGTCAACCGCAATCCATAATAGCGCAAATTCGCACCCAAAAACGGAATGTGCTTTGGAATGTAGTATGGGGCGCGTTAAGAGTAAAACTTCGACCGTTTTCTCGCCGAGTGGACTAGAGATGGGAGGAGTCATTTGACGGGAGATCACCTACTTCGTTTCACTGGCCTTTTCTCAGGTAGCATCCGGATTCCCGGATGCTACCTGAGAAAGCCAGTGGCACACTAAAACCAGACCATAGCACATCCTAAAATTAAATCTGGACAAAGCACTGGCTGTGGGCATCGAAGCGTGTATTGTTCAATGAAAGTTAGTTAGGCCAATGTTACCTAGTTAAACGATAATTTAACGTCGCCGGAAGTCCAGGCCATAGAGGGGAGATGCTATGCATCTCCCCTCCCTGTCCCTCCTGGAAAACTCTTCATGTATTGAAATGCGCTCTAGCTGCTCTACTTGAGCCTGGGGCGCTAGCCGATTTTTGCGTTTTAATCGGTTAGCGCCTCAGGCTCAACCGGTACGCCAGTCGCGAAACTGTTTACTCACTACCGAGCGCGACGCGCGGCGATATCAAAATTTCCCCAGAACAGTTCGCGGCCGCGCATGATATGAAACTTGGGCGAAGCGCTTTCCTTCAACTCAGTCGAATTGAAGATGTATGCCAAATCGTCCCAATTTGGTGTTTGCCAATCGAGCAGCCCTACGAGCACGTCACCTGGTTTAATTTGAGCATTGAAGGCAGGACTGTTGGGTTTAACTGAAACCACTTTTAATCCGCCCTTGTAGCTTGCATCAATGGCTCGCACCTTCGATGCATCGGCCAGCTCCAATCGCAATCCAATCAAGTTGTAGGCCGCATCCGCTGAAGTTGTAGCACTTACTTTGGTCGTTGAACTGGAAACCAGTTGATTGCGTGACCCCTGCGAACCTCCCTGCGAACCTCCCTGCGAGCTTCTGCTCGCTAGCTTGGTTGTGGAAGCAACGCCGTCTTTCAAGAACTCCAATTCGACTTCAGTATTCGGTGTGACATCCACCATTGCTAGTTCATAGTCCAGACGATTTCTAATCGCCTGCCCGTTCATCTTCGTCACAATATCACCGCGACTGAGATCTTTATTTCCACTTGCAGAAACAATTTTCAGTCGCGACTGACCGTTTGCATAAACTGTTTCAACTTCAATTACACTGTCGAAGCGATTGCGTCGATGGCTGGACACCATACGAGCCGCGATTTCAATAGCTCGGTCAACTGGAATCGCAAAGCCGATTCCTTGAGCCCCGATGCGCACCGCGGCATTGATACCAACCATCTCGCCATCAGAATTCAGAAGCGGACCACCGGAGTTGCCTGGGTTGATGCTGGCATCTGTTTGGATCAAGTCTGGGTATTCTTGAACTCCATTGACAGGAATGTCTCGGTGGAGGGCACTGATAATCCCCTCGGTGACACTATGGTGATAACCATAAGGATTCCCAATGGCGATGACATGCTCACCCCGCATTAGATCCGACGAAGTCCCACAGCGAACAACGGGAAGCTTTCGTTTCGGATCGACTTTAATTAATGCCAGGTCCGTATCGGCGTCTCGATCAATCAAGCGACCGACAAGTTGCGTACCGTCATGCAGAGTGACTTCGATTTTCGAAACATCTTGCACCACGTGTTGGTTCGTCAGAATGTAACCGCGTGAGTCGATGATGACTCCTGCGCCCATTCCATTGACGAGTTGACCTTCGTTGCCGCCGCTCGGGGCCGCTGGTTTATTGCCCTCAATGTTCACAACTGCAGGCTCTGCTTGCTGGATCGCTCGCACAGTTGCAGTGTAACGGGTTGAAGTAGGACCCTCGGCCCAGACGGTTTGACCGCTGAGGGAAAGACTTGTTCCAAGTCCGAGGTTTAAAACCAGTAGGCGCCACGAGCGGCTCTTCTTCGACAGCGTCATCAAGACCCTTCCGAGGCGGGAATCTTCGGTTGGGAACATGCCGCGCTCTGGGTCGAACGCAGCATGCCACAAGCCAAGCACAACTCTGTGCCTGGTACGAGGGTTGAATCGGTTGGTTCATTAGGAGCGCTTGATCCACTATTTTGCTGTCAGCAACCGCTACCCAATTTAACATTCTCGCCGATTGGGTAATCTGTCCGGTCTGCGAAAGCAGTGGCGGCGCGGGGCGAATCTCTTCAGCGATTAACGAAAGGATGCAAATTCCAGCAAGTGCTTTACCAGTCGCGACTTAGGGGAGAACGCACCCGGCCCAGTTCCCAGTCCAGTTCCCAGTCCAGTTCCCAGTCCAGGTCGCTGTTCAGATCGCTGTTCAGATCGCTATTCAGTGAGGCCCAGACTGCTCTTCCAAGCTCTGGATGTACCGCCGGAGTCGCTCAAGTTCGTCGGTCGTATCCTTCAACCGCAACATCAATTCGACTCGCTTGAGCAATTCCAGCTTGTTCACCGGCTTTGACAGGAAGTCGTCGGTGCCCGCTTTTACTGCCCGCTCGATGTCACCTAACTCATTGAGCGCGGTGACCATAAGCACCATGATCTTTGAAAATTGAGCATCATCTTTCAACTTACGGCAAACCTCAAAGCCGCTGAGCTTCGGCATCATGACGTCGAGCAAAATCAAATCGGGCTGAAACGACTTAGCCTTGTCGAGCGTATCTTGTCCATCGACGGCTAACTCGATGTCGCAGTCGACTTGAACCAAGTAGGCTTCGAGCAGTTCGCGATTGGCCGCGTTGTCGTCGGCAATCAGAATACGGCTTTTTCCACTCACGGCATTTCCTAGTTTGTTATTGCTTATGCGACTCAACATCAGTCGGAACGCGCTAGAGAGCGTCCCACTTACGAATCAATTGAAAACACTGATTTTCATGTGAACTATCAGCCGGAAGGCGTTAGCCTCCGGTTCATGACACAACCGGACGCTAATGAGAGCGTCCCGCTTAGGAATGAACTTGAAAACGCGGATTTACAGGTGATTTATCAGCCGGAAGGTGTTAGCCTCCGGTTCAATACACAACCGGAGGCTAACGCCTTCCGGCTGATATGACTATACCACCATAATGACCAGCTTCAGTTCAAACTCCTAAGCGGGACGCGCTCTAATGCCTGCCGGCTGATATGACTGAACCACCGTAATAACTAATACCAGTTCAATTTCCTAAGCGGGACGCTCTCACTAGCGTCCGGTTCTCACCGCGTAAACTGAGTGCCATCGCACTGCGGCTGGTCCTAAAACTAAGTCCGGACAAGCACTATTTCAAACGTTACGCAAGCTAGACGTTTTCAAGCGCCGCGGGAACTGGGAAACTCTGGCACATGCCACGTACTTCATCTCGAATGGATGTATGCAGCTTTGTGTCATCAGGGTTTCGCAGTGACTGCGAAATCCAGTTTCCAATCTGCTTCATTTCGGCGACTCCCATTCCTCGCGTGGTCAGAGCTGGAGTGCCGATACGAATTCCGCTTGGGTCCATAGGCTTACGAGTATCAAATGGAATCATATTCATGTTTACCGTAATACCGCATGCATCAAGCGATTTCTCGGCTTGCTTTCCGCCCAAACCAATGCTTGTAACATCAACAAGCATCAAATGATTGTCCGTTCCACCACTGATTAATCGCAAGCCCGCGCTCGAAAGAGACTCGGCGAGTGTCTTCGCGTTCTCAACGACTGAGGCGCCATAGCGACGAAAATCGTTTGTCAGAGCTTCACCAAAGCAGACCGCTTTGCCAGCAACAACGTGCATGAGCGGTCCGCCCTGCAATCCAGGAAACACTGCACTGTTAATCGACTTGATATGCTCTTGCTTGCAAAGCACGATGCCCGATCGTGGACCGCGAAGAGTTTTGTGAGTTGTGGAAGTTACATAGTCGGCAACCGGCAGTGGATTGTCATGAACGCCAGCTGCAACCAAGCCTGCATAATGCGCCATGTCCACCATCAGCTTGGCTCCGACTTCCTTTGCAATTTGAGCAAAGCGGGCATGCGGGATCTCACGCGGGTAAGCGCTGGCACCTGCCACGATCAACTTCGGCTTGTGTTCTTGGGCCAACTTGGCAACTTGATCAAAGTCGATTCGATGCGTTTTTGGATCGACGCCGTACGGGATGAATCGATAGAGCTTGCCGGAGATGTTAAGGTGCATGCCGTGCGTTAGGTGCCCCCCTTGCGCCAGGTCAAGACCCAGGACCGTGTCGCCTGGCTGCAGGCAAGACAGGTACACAGCCATGTTTGCTTGCGAGCCACTGTGCGGCTGTACGTTGGCCGCTTCGGCTCCAAACAATTGGCAAACTCGATCGATCGCGATCCGCTCGATCGTATCTACATGTTCGCAACCGCCGTAGTAGCGACGCCCAGGATAGCCTTCGGCGTACTTGTTAGTGAGCACACTTCCAACCGCCTGCATTACGGCTAGCGAAGTGTAATTCTCGCTAGCAATCATTTCCAAGCCGTCTTGCTGACGTTGATACTCAGCATCCATAGCGGCGGCGATTTCAGGGTCTTGGGTAGCAAGTGTGTTCATAATGGGTGTTAGTTTGAAAAAACTCGGCGAGCGGTGTTAAACACGGGTGAAAACGCAGGACGTTTTGGTTTGTAGATTCTCGGCTGAGCGGCGAAACTCGTCAACGACTCGCGAAAATTGCCCATTGATGTAAACAAGTGGTCGGTCGCACTCGAGAGTATACCCGCTAACCCGGATAATTTATCACGTGTGTTCACTGCGTTTTCAACAGGGCCGAGTGCGAAATTGCTCACTAGGTTACCTCCAATTAGACCACAAAACTACTAATCTTGAATTCGCCCTAAAGCTCTCTCAGCTAAGCACTTGCGGTACCTTGCAAGCGATCTAATTTGCCACTCGCATCGATTAATATTCCGTCACCTTGCAAAGCATAGGATAGGATAATAGTAATCCCTTGTGTAAGGTTAGTGGGTGCGCGCCTTCCTTAAAGTCATTTTAGGAGGCATGTTTTGTTTTTTTCATTTAGTTTTGGAGGCTTTGTTTATGGCAGTTTTCAAGCGAAGAGCCGGCTTTACGCTGGTCGAACTTCTGGTTGTGATCGCAATTATCGGTATTTTAGTGGGGCTTTTGTTGCCCGCAGTTCAAGCTGCTCGAGAAGCAGCTCGAAGAATGCAGTGCTCAAACAATCTCAAGCAGTTTGGCTTGGCGTTGCACAACTACCACGACACACTTAAGGCGTTTCCTCCTCGACGTGGGGGAACCGCCGGCGGCGGCAATGCCGCCCGATTTGATGGAAATTACGACCGCAAAAGTGGGTTTGTATTCCTTCTTCCATACATCGAGCAGACCGCAATGGCTAACCAAATTCAAGCCGGCGGTGTATTAGACACAAACGGCAACACAATTTGGGCGGGTGGACCTGCTGGCTGGTATGGAAACGCAAATTGGCTTCCTTGGGGCATCCAGATTCCTGGACTTCTGTGTCCGTCCGACAATACGCCTACTGACAAGGCAAACAACGCCCGTAATAGCTACGCAATGTGCATGGGTGACACGCTGACTGCGCCGGCAACTAATAGCCACAACAGTGCCACGTATGATCACAGAGGCCTATTTGGTGGATCTCGTCAAGTTCGTGCGATTAAGAATCTAACTGACGGTACTAGCAACACGATTGCGATGAGTGAACGCGTCTGGAGTTCCAATCGTGGATTACAAACGTTAACGACGCTTGGTCCAAGTGTTAAAGAAGCGACAGTTGTAGATACTGCCTGCGGAGGAAGCCCTGTGCTTTGCTTGGCAAATGCAGCCGGACCGTTTGTAGCCGTTGGTCGTCAATTCAAAGGCCGCTTTGGTGCCGTGTGGACCGACGGACAAGCGGAACGCGTTGGATTTACAACCATTCTTGGTCCAAACAAGGTATCCTGTGTCGTTAACGCTGATGGAAACGCGGATTCTGTTAGCGGTATTCTCAATGCAAGTAGCAATCACACCGGTGGTGTAAACTGCGTTTTTGGAGACGGTTCAGTACGTTTCATGTCAGATAGTATTGATACAGGAAACACTGCTGCAGCCCCAGTTACGTTTGGGCCGAGCCCATACGGAGTTTGGGGTGCGCTCGGAACCACCAGCGGTGGAGAATCTGCTCAATCTAACGACTAATTTGAATTAAATCCGCGTTTACGTTTGTAGGAGTTACCGTGAAGCATTTGTCCTTGGCTCTGTTGTTAGTCCCGCTTTTGTTTGGGTGCAGCGGAGCAGCTAGTAGTCAGCGTGAAACAGCCCCTGTCAAAGTCACCGTGACTTTAGATGGAAAGCCACTTGCTGATGCAAGTATTGCTTTTGTTGCTTCGCAAGATCCAGTTCCCGCTACAGGGAAGTCCGACGCGAATGGTGTCGCGGAAATGACCACCTACACATCCGGAGATGGCGCCGTATTGGGTTCTCACAATGTGATGGTTGTCAAGAATGAGGTGACTGGAAAAGAAGCCGCGGAACTAGACAGCGCAGCCTATGATCCAAACGGATCTTCTTTAAAGGTTAAGGCCTTGATTGCTGCCAAATACAGCAATCCTGGCACTTCAGGCTTTGTTGCGGACGTCAAAAAAGGAAAAAATGAATTCACTTTCGAGCTGAAGAGCAAATAGCCCGAAATAGATTCACAAAACTCGAAAACCCTTCCAACTGAACCAGTTTGGAAGGGTTTTTTTATGATGCCCCGCCTTTACAGAAACGTTTTTTCGACACTCCTAGGCGAACGCAGACAGGCTCTGAGGCCGCAACGTCCTGAAGCTAAGTGTCAAAGGGGTGCGACTCGGCGGTGACCAGCGTGCTAAGAACATAAGCTGTCGTCGCCGTGCTTCGTTAGCGCTCTCCTTAATTAGAAGCTGGGATGGCTGAAAGTCGGTAGCGGAATGCGTTAAGCATTTCGTTCATGCGACTTCGGCCCTGCAAATTCAATCTCCGAAAGCCTTGACGGCTTCCGCTACGGTATTCATCCACGACTTTTATCCATGCCAGTTGGAAGGCCTAACGATCCGCAGGGTAAACCGGTAAACCTGCGGGATTCTGTTGGGATTCAGAAGCCAGAGCAATAAGAATACCGCAGTCTTGTACTGCGGATTGTTCTGCTTCTAACTAAGTGCTCTAGGCAGATGGAACTGTGGCCGAACGGTTGAGCCAATAGGTCGCTGGTCAGACGCTGAGGCCGCAACATCCCTAAAGCTGAGTGTCAGCGGGGTGCGACTCGGCGGTGACCAGCGTGCTAAGGACATAAGCTCTCGTCGCCGTGCTTCGTTAACGCTCTCCTTAGTTAGAAGCCCAACGATCCGCAGGGTAAACCCATTGGTATCTACACAACTTATCCGGAACTGAGCAGCGGAACGGGAAGTTTGACTTTGTTGATGAGCGCACTTAGCGAGCCAAGATCATATTTTTCGAGAGTAGCCAACATTGCTAACAGC
>JANODD010000017.1:0-31465 GCA_031412515.1 Planctomycetia bacterium
GGGCGTCCCCGCCCGCTGAACCCGCTAGGTGACTAGCGGCGACAGCAAAGAACCCGTTTACCTTCTACAAAGTGAGCTCGTCAAACTCACCTGCAAGTAACTTAGTCCCGAGCGGGCGAGGACGCCCGCGCTCCGAAAAACCGGTTATCCACTTTCGCAGGGTTCTGAGAACGTTTGAGTATTGCTACTAACTCAACACTCTCCAGCAGCGGCGACGGGAACGGCTTGCAGTTCGCAGTACTCAGTCAAAGTGAGGATTCGATGGTTTCCACTGGTTTATGCGCGACGGCAACATAAGCGGGATTGTATTTTCGAATATCCCAGACGATATCGGGCAGCTCTTTGGCCATATCGAAATCCTGCTCCGTTTCACAAACCATCCAACTTCCAGGAGGTGACGCTGCGTGAAGCTCCGCCACCCCGGCTAATAACCTTTGCGATTCCTCTTTCCACAAACGGTATGGAGGGCAGCAGTAAATGACCCACGGCAATTTCGGCCAATTCTTCGTATTGGCTTCAATGCTCCTGAGCCATCTCAGCGTGTCGATATTTTGAACATCGATCTGGGTTTCCAGTTTAAGTAGTTTGATATTGTCGACGATTGTGGCGACCGCGGGGCGTGAGAGTTCGAAAATAACACCGCGCTGGGCCCCACGACTCACCGATTCGATCGCTAAAATGCCGGTCCCACCAAACAGATCTACGGCAAAGGTCTCGTAAAGATATCCCCCGAGCAGACTGAAAACGCTTTCACGAGTCTTCTCTTTCATAGGCCTAATTGCTGGATCACCGCTATAAACGATCTTTCGTCCACCCATCTGCCCGGCGACGATTCGCAATTTGGTTGGCGAAAACTTCTGCACCACAGACTTTGGCTTTTCTCGCACCGGTTTTTCACGCATCGCCCGACGGTTAGTACCAGGGGCCTGTTCGCCAGCTTCCATGGTTTCGTCAGCGAAATCGTCATCATTTTGCTTGTAGGGATCAAATCGAGCCATCGTTTTTCCGCAGGGTAAAGGCAGACTAGAAGTCAATTTAGGCGTTATGCCGCTCCAATCCGAAGCTAAAATGATTTCGCGAGAAACCGGATGGAGCAGAAGTGGTTTGGGATTCAGCCAATCTCTTGAAAACTAGCCACGTCTAATGGTGGCTGAACCGTCCACCAACCTCGGTCGTAATGGTCAAGGTTCAAAAGCAACTTTAGAAACAGACATCCTATGCCAATTCATACCAATCACTTTTCTTATTTTCTTCACTTAAGTTTAACGCTGCTAACGGGGGCTTGCCTAGCTCTGCCAACGTCGATAGCGCAAGAGAATCCTGCAAATCCACCGCAAAAGGAGACGCCTGCGCCTAAGCAGTTGTCTGAACAGGCATCTCCAAAGTCAGATCTTGAGACAGAAGACAGCGCTTATAAGGCCATTCAGACGGAGTTTCGCGACCACCTGAAAATCATGCGCGAGGCCCAGGTTAGATACCACCTGAGTGAGGACAATAAGAACGATAAGAAATTTCGTCGCGAATGGGCTGAACTGTGCGACAAGGGTCGACCGCTCGCAGCCAAGGCTTACGCGGCGATGCTGAAAAAGTTTACCGATAACCCTTCTAAGAATCTTCCACTTGGCAATTTCCTCGCCGAACTACTAGAAAGAAATGCCTTAGACAGTCGTTTCGAAGGGATGCTTGACCTGGGACTTACCCTGCAAGCGAACGGGATTTCGAATGAAAAAGTGATTGAAGCGATCGCGCTAAGTGCCGTTGCCGAAAATAAGTTTGATGTCGCCAAACCTTGGATTGAAAAGCACTTGAGAGAAAGCGAAAAACCTCGCCCGTTTCTTGGTGCCATCTACGACAACACCGACGCATTAAACAACGATTGGGCCGAAGAGCTTCGCTTGCGAGAGGAAGACGCTAAAGGTGAACCGCTTCCGCAGGTCAGTATTCTTACCACTAAAGGCGAAATTGTCGTTGAGCTGTTTGAAAACCAAGCCCCAGAGACGGTTGCTAACTTTATCCACCTTGTTGAGGAAGGTTTCTTTGATGGGTTGACGTTTCATCGCGTGATTGAGCATTTCATGGCGCAAACCGGTTGTCCTTATGGCGATGGCTCGGGCGGTCCAGGATACGCAATTTACGGTGAGACACAAAAGCCGAACGCACGCAAGTATTTTCGAGGCACACTGGGAATGGCCCTATCGAATGGTGATGCCAACAGCGGTGGTTCACAGTTCTTTATTTGCTACGTCCCAGCCTTTAATTTGAACGGCCAATACACGGCATTTGGTCGAATTGTCAAAGGAATGGAGGTCATCGGCAATTTTAGTAAAGTCGATCCGGATGAGAAAAAGAAAGAAGGCGAAGCTCCCCCTCCGATGCTCGACGAAATCATCGAAGCGAAAGTGATTAGTAAACGCAAGCACGAATATAAGCCTAACAAAGTCCCGGGCGCACCGACTTCCGCTTCGCCAACTTCGAAAAAGACATCTCATAAATGAATGGACGCATAGTGTCGAAATCCTACGGATGCGTAGTGGCTGCATTACTTAGTGTTGCCGCTACGGTTGGATGTGTTCCAAAACCTGAAAATGCGTTGATCGTTTATTCGGCCGCCGATCGGGAATTCGCAGAGCCCATTATCGCTGCCTACCAACGCCGACATGCCGGTACCGAAGTCGTCCCGCAATTCGACGTTGAATCCACAAAGACCGTCGGCTTGGTGACTCGCATCGAGAGCGAAAGCAAGCGACCTCGCTGTGATGTGTTTTGGAATAATGAAATCATGCATACCCTGCGACTCGAATCGGCTGGGTTGCTCGCTCCAATTAGCTGGGACATACCACGCGATTGGCCGCAGGCCATGCGAAGCAAGCAACGCACATGGGTAGGTTTCGGAGCACGTGCCCGAGTGCTGCTTGTCAATCGAGAACTTCTACCAGCCGGCGGTGAACGCCCCAAGTCGGTCTTGGATCTAGCGGATTCTCAGTGGAAAAACAAATGCGGTGTTGCTTCACCACTATTTGGCACCACCGCGACCCACTTCACTGTCTTGATGGAAAAACTGGGGCCTGAGAAAGCTACAGAGTTCTTTTTCCAAGTGAAACAAAACGCGGTTGTACTCGCAGGTAACAAGCAAGTGGCTCAAGCAGTGTCAGCCGGGCAACTTGCGTTTGGGTTGACCGACACCGATGACGCCCTAGTGGAAATCGATAACGGCTTGCCTGTTGAAATCATCTTTCCTGACCAAGCCACTGACCAGCTCGGAACGTTGATGATTCCTAACACAGTCGCCGTCCTCAAAGGCGCTCCGCATCCTATCGCTGCTGCCTCGCTCGCCAATTTCCTGCTGTCCGAAGACACCGAAGGGCGACTGGCAATGGGAAGCAGTGGCCAGTTCCCGATTCGCCCCAAGCATCCGCAAAAATCGCGTGCAAATCCTGGTAAACCGCTGCGATCCATGGATGTCGACTTCGAAAAAGCCGCAGCACTTTGGCCGTCGGTTTCGAAACAACTCAGCGACATCTTTGCAAAATAAGTGAAGTATGCTTCCAGCTGGGCTGTCGGAAAGTCGTGAACAAACGCAGTAGCGGAAGCCGTCAAGGCTTTCGGGAGTTGATATTGCGGGCCAAAGTTGCATGCACGAAATGCTCGACGCATTCCGCTACCGACTTTTCGCCATACCAGCTTCCAGCTTGCCGACCGCAAGGTATTCGTAGGATCGGACCATTTGTCCCGTCTGTCATGTCTTCTTGTACTGGCAAGACTTGTGCGAACAGCCTGCGAACTCGACTGGACGCTCGGGACAAATGGTCCCAAGCTACTGAGGCCCCAAGCTACTTTTCTACCGCGATGGAGCGCGCAGCACACTCTCAAGCAACAAGTAGTTCATATTCTGAAACTCAGTGATCTTGCCTGACACAATCCACTCGCTGTCTGACTCATCGTCGCGGCAGGCTTGGAACACTCGCTGTGCAGCTAGATTTGCCAATGCGTCCAATGTGCGACCATCGTCGAATTCAATCAAAAGGCGATCACCAGCGACGCGACATTTCGCTCGCTTTGCCTCCACTCTGGCTCCTTCGCGGAGCAAAGTCTCTTTGGTCGACTTTTGAAGCTTGGACGGGGCTGCCGAGCCGTCCTCAACTGCGGAAAGATTCGACGCGACTCCAGCACTCAACATCGCCAGCAGCAACCAAGCTAATCGGCTGCGAGCGATGGTTCGGATGTTGGCAATCAAACGGTATTGAGGAGAAACGGAGGACATTCGCTGACTCACTTATTGCTTTTCGGAAGTACCATCGCATGTAAGCAAATGACGCCGCCTGTACTTAACAGTACCCATCCTAACCAACTGGGCGGCCTGACGTTCTTGCGAGGCGATGGATGAACGTTCAGGTACAGCGACGTTCCGAAGTCCTGCGAGGCGATCTGCGAGTTCTTTGCCATTTTCGCTAGCGCCCGGGTACTCGATTCGTTCAGCACAAACGATTCGACCATCCGAAATTGTAATCCCAATAGGCAAAGCAGGACGCCGATCATAAAGTAACGATTGCGGTCGAATTCCATCGGGTTGACTCCGCGACTTGAAACACAATTGGATGGGTGAGGCTCATCCCTTCCATTCGTACCGACGGATTGGTTTTCGATAGCAAATCTAAAAACATCAGCCTGTGGCAGTCATGTCGACTTTGCAGCGCTTGGAGTTCACAGCATGCACAGTGACGAAGAGTACGCAAAAGTTGCACAGCGGCTGAGTCAATGGACCGCGCTCAGCTCACTCGCATTAATCGCTGCGACCTGGCGTCTGTGGACCGCTCAAACAATTTATCCGCAAGTGCCAGTGTTCCACAGCCTTTGCAACGCACCCACTTGGCTCGATTGGCTTGGCCTGGGCGGCGTACTTCTGGGGCTACTAATCGTTGCGTTTAATAATCGAGTGCAATTTGTTCAAATCGGTTGCGCGACCACCATGGTCTCGTTACTGATGTTATTCAGCCTGGATCAACATCGCTTTCAACCCTGGGCCTATGAACTGTGGTTGTTTTGTTGCATTTGGCTATGCTGCCGCGATCAATTGAGGATCAGCCTAATGCGATGGTTGCTGATTAGCATTTACTTCTACTCGGCGATTGGCAAATTGGATTTTGAGTTCTTGCACACCGTCGCTCAGCAGATGCTCGCAGTGGTTCTTGCTGGATTTGGAATTGAGTTGAATGACCTTTCAGCAAGCTTTCGTCTAGTGTTGGCAACTACTCTCCCTTGCATCGAACTGATGGTTGCGATCACAGTGGCTTGGCCAAAAACTCGGCGGATTGGAGGTTGGCTGGCAATCGCAGTGCATTTGGGACTTATCATTGTTCTCGGACCACTGGGCTTGAACCATCGACTGGGAGTTTTAATTTGGAACTTGCAAGTAGCCTTACAAGCGTATTGGCTGTTTGTATCGGATCCGAGAATCAACCCGAAGACCGCACTAGAAAAGCCTCCATTTGCATGGCCACAGTGGATCGCATCAGCCATCATTGCCGCCGCGATTGCATTGCCCGGCACCGAACGATTGGGCTTGTGGGACCACTGGCCAAGCTGGGCTCTGTATGCGCCGCATAGCAGCCGGGTCTATCTCGAAGTTACCGGATCGCCCGTCGATCGGTTGCCTCCTAACTTGCGCAAATTAGTCAAAGAGTCGCCCATCGATGCCGGGGGAATTGCTATTTGGCAGACAGTCCGAATCGACGCTTGGTCACTCGAAGCACTCAACACGCCGATCTATCCGCAAGCTCGTTTTCAATTAGGCGTGGCGGAAAGCATTGCGACGGATATGAATGCTGGCTTTCAAGTGCGAGTCACCGTGCTCGGCGCCGCTGCAAGACTCACGGGCAAGCGACGCTCTTTTGTTTACAATGGACTAACAGAATTGAGCAGCGCAACGCAGCCATTTTGGCTCAACCATCGCCCCAGAAAACAACTAAAGACTCCGTAAGCAATCTTCCGGTATTAATCGTTTAGCTCTACTTTCATCGGTAATTACTATCGTTTACTGCGAGATTTAGCTTAAGACGTATCGTAACAATTACATTTCCTACAACCAATTCAGCCTTTCGAAACAGACGCAGTGATCCGGAGTTCAAACTCTAGTTCCCAATCCCGATCTCGTTTCGAAACCTGGCGATGTTAGAATTTCAGTTAACACCGAACTCTATCAGCACGATCCATATTTGGTTGACTGCCTTACTCGGATTGTCATTCCTATTAACAGTCGTACTCCTTCTCCAGATCTTCGTTGCTCGCTTCGTCCTCAGCCCGAAGTACTACAGGTTCAGTAAGTTGTTATTGGCGGTTTTGGCAAGCTTCCAAATTTTCGCTTGGCAACTCTACCTCTACAGCGACTCGCATGACAAAGTCGCACTCTGGTGTTTTGCACTAGCCATAGTCGGCGGTGCCCTTTTATGGCACCTTTTAACTCAATCGTTTTCCTCGCATTCGTTTCTTGTTCGTAAGTTACCTCTGGCCATCTTGCTGGTCTCGTTCTTAGAACTCGCCGGCTTTGCACACGCCACGAAGCACTTCAGCCAATTGGCCCGTCCGGCTGACTTTTCAAGAATGGTCACCGATATCGCAAGTCCCGGGGAATTGGTAGAAAAAACAGCGATCTCCGGAACAACGGACTGTGGAAAAACTATCCAGCTCTTCGAACGTCAGATGTCAACTGACGCTTTTAACGACTTTATCAAGCTAAGTCGATCAACACTACCTACAATCTCTGAAAGAGCCATGCTGCGAGCTCAACCCTTTGCTGAATCAAATTGCCATGGCTGGGTGTTCACTCAAGGGCAGCACATCTTAAAGGGTAGCGACGTAGAGCTCATTCTGAACGATAACAACTACACCGAAGTCACCGAGCCTAGATACAACGACGTCGCAGTGTATCGCAGCGACGAAGGTGCTATCCTGCACACAGGGGTTGTTCGCGGTTCACTAGAAGGTGCGACTATCGTCGAAAGCAAGTGGGGCATCGGCGCACTCTACATGCACGTTGCTGAAGAGCAGCCCTACTCGGAGAATATCACCTACTACCGCACTGATCGACCCTCGCACGTCATCCTGACCGTACCTTCCGATCGATCGCCTAAGGCCACCGCCAATGTGTTATTACTTGCCGACCAAACGATCAATGATGGCGTCAAGCGAAGTTTTTTCAATGCCCATATTAGCCGCAGCCAGCGCAAATAGTCGCTTTTCCACTTCGGAGAGTTTTCCATCAGCGGCCATCATACGGATCAGATCCGAAAGCATCTGGTCTTGCTCTTCCCGATCGACCGGGAAGACTAACTTTGCTTTTCCGCTCATCGCAAAAGAAATAGCGGTCTCGAGATCTTCCTCCGCCAATCCGAGCTCACTGCAACGATCGATAAGCAACGCAATCTCTTGCTCCGATAAGCTTCCATCAGCAGAAGCCATTACGACAAGATTTTTCAAGTGATCCAGTTGTTGCATGTAAGCACATCCATATCCAGCGATTAGCGAAGAGTCCTAGGAGTGCTTATTGTGAGTCAAAAACCTGGCTTTTGCTAGTGCCATGGGTTCGACTATTGGCGGACACTGCTAAGGTCCGCTTACAATGAGCCGTCGGCGCTAGCCGCGGGTGACCGGAGTGATACTCCATCACAACAACGGCCTCAATTTAAGCGCAAAGTCAACTAGCAAGCAGCTGCATTGGATAGTCAACTCGCAAATTCAACCGCCCTACTTCGGAACTTAATCAATTAAAAACAAAACGGATGGGACTAGAGTCCCATTCTACGCCTTACGTATAAACCGCTCTGCATAAGAGCGCACTTCGGTACCGTTGAGCACATGGACCATTCGCAACTGCTGCAACATCGCGTCGTTGAAGTGATGAAGGGGCACGTGCACCAATTTCTTATGCATACGTCTAGCAATACTCCGCCAAGCTGCACCCGGGGCGCGATCGGACAACACCGCAATCTGTCGCTCTCGCGAATGCAGACACGCGGCTGCAATCAATCGATCTTCCAGCGGCTCGGCGAACTCCAATCGCGGATCGCGCCAAATATCAGGGATCGGAACTGGGGGATACAAGAACATTGCACCGCCGTAGGTCGCCAACGCAATCCCCGGCCCGATAAGTTCTTTACTAAAATCGGTTGCAAAAAACGCTAAGGTCGATTCGTCTTTATGCTCCGCGAACCAAGTTGTTTGCCACGGGTAGTCGCGTGGATCCGCCGGCACATCAAACAACATCACACAGCAATCAAGCTTCCCGACACTGGGCGGCATGACTTTCACATAGATATCGCCGTCATACCAATGCCTGAGCGTCTCGCGAATGTCGATTCCATCCTTGATGCTCGTCGAGAACTTTTCGCTTCGCGCTAAATCAGCCCCCATGATCGCTTTGGCTCGATCAAGCACTCGCGTCCGGAAACTTTCAATCAGTGTATCCTCAGGTGGCCATGAACACTGTGAATAAGGATTCCACTGCGTCATCCAACGATCGCGTTCTTCTTTCACCGGGCGGCGCCGCAACTCAAGTGACCGCCAAGTAATTGGAGGCCCCGGCAGACGACTCACTACGTTGACCATATCCTCGTTCGGTAATCGCAGCTGATCGATCCCCAGCGTCACTTGCTGAAAAGGAGCATCCTCAGTTTGAAATGCCTCCGCGTCCCCTTGAAACGCATAATGCCGCGCTGTTTCGACTACATGGATCGTGTACTGATCGCCCAACACCTGCTGCGCGGCAAGCGATATCGTGTACAAGTCCGGTGACATGCGATGCTCAAGCAGTGTCAAATTACGAATGTACTTCAAGCACTGTTTTAAATGCATCGGCGTGATGCGTCGCGCCCGCTTGCCGAGATCTTGTAAATAACTGCTTCGAGCCGACATGAGTAACTGCTTCACACCGTCGATCGTTACGTTCTCATCGTCTTCCAACTGGGCCCGCGCCTGCTCATGCAAGCCCGTAATGAACGGCAACTCGCCAAACATGAACAACAACGAATTTGGATTGACACTATAAATCGACGGAGGTTCTACCGCATCGTGTTCAGGCGGCTCACCGCGAAACTCCGCATACGCCTCATGCAACCATGGCCACTTTTGGAGTGAACAAACAAGCACGATGTTTTCATACTTGCGTTCGAGCTCATGCAGTTGCCACGCCATGTACTCGATGCGTTGCTTTTCTTGATCGATGAACGGCCGCATAATGCTTGGCAGCACTGCTGTCGCGAATTTTTCAAGCGACACGGTTTTGAGCGCATAAGGATCGGGCAGCACGGAGGACTGCGGTTGAAACTCGTTGGTTTCCAAGTCGATGAACTTGATCGCCATCCGCTCTTCCATCGCTAGCCGCAATCCCATAATCACCGGCTGGCATGGATCAATCGGCACGTAGCTCCACGCGGCTTGCGAATCGCCCAACCCGCCGTCATCGTCGTCATCCTCCGTGGCGCTATCCCAGCTCTTGCCATAATCCGGCAAGCAGCGTTGTAGAACCATCGATGGCGTCGGCAGCAACTGAATCGCTTCGAGGACACTTGTTCGAAACGATTCCGGCAATGCGACCGCCAAACAATCGTAGTCGCCTTCCAGCATTCGACGCCGGACCGCATGCGCACAATCCGCGCTGCCATGCACGACCGGCAAGCAAGTGATTTTCGAACCCAATTTAAGCGGCGATATTTTCATAGTGATCAATTGAATGAAAGCAACACTCAAACAACAAGGTAGCTGGTTTCGTGAGAAACCAGTTGCACTCATAAACAAGCATAACGTAGCTGGTTTCGTTAGAAACCGGTTGCGAGCATGAACCAATATGCCACCTCCGGTTTCTCACGAAACCAGCTACCTGAATGGCTTCCGGTTTCTCACGAAACCAGCTACGGGTACAGTCGAGCCTAGTGTAAAATGCTACCCCACGCCCATTCTCAACTTCCTCAGAATGCAACCCACCATGTTACAGCTTAACCGAAATCGAAGTTTGCACAGTGTTCACTTCTGCAGCCCATCTGTTCACGCTGCAGTAGCACATTTAGTCTTGGCGTTTTGCCTGCATCATACTGTTTTGCCACAAGCTGGTTTTTGCCAAGAAAGGCCAGACGTCGATTGTGTCAAAATAGAACGACTTCTGCCGCCACAGGGTATCGAAATCGCTGATGCCGATAGCAAGCGTTGGACGAGTGAACTCGACGCGATCGACAAACAAGCCGCCACGCTGTCCGCAGAAGACGTCGCCGATGTGGCCGTGCTCACCAAAGCCAGCCGACTGGCGATCGAATTCCGCGAACTCTATCAAGACAAAGATGCCGCCAAAGTCGATCGCTTGATCAAACTGGCTCAAACGCGTCTCGAACAGCTTAAGTTAGGAAGCATCGATTGGTCCAAAGATACCAAACGACAGGTCCGTGGTTTTATCTCGGCTGTCGATGGCTCGGCGCAGCCACTGGGTTTGGTTTTGCCCGAAGGTTGGGCAACCAGCAAGAAACCAGTTCCACTATACGTCTGGTTGCACGGTCGCGGCGACAAATCGACCGATTTGCATTTCATCTCCGAGCGACTCGATAAGAACGGGGAAGTTGTCCCAGCAGGTGCCATTGTGGTCCACCCATTCGGCCGCCAATGTGTCGGTTTCAAAAGCGCCGGTGAGACCGACGTGATGGAAGCTATCGATTTCGTTTGCAAAAATTATCCAGTCGACAAAGGTCGTGTCGTACTGATGGGTTTTTCCATGGGCGGAGCGGGTGCTTGGCATCTGGCTGCGCACTATCCTGATCGCTTTGTGGCGGTTAGTCCCGGAGCCGGTTTTGCCGATACGTCGCGCTACCAAAATCTCAAGCCCGAGAATTTCCCACCCAAGTATGAACAAATACTTTGGAGCATCTACGACGTTCCGGGATACACTCGCAACTTGTTCAACTTCCCGGTTGTTGCCTATAGCGGGGAACTCGACAAACAGATGCAAGCCGCTTCGTTGATGGAAGAGTCCTTTGCCGTTGAAGGTCAAAAGTTAACTCACCTAATCGGCCCTGGCATGGGTCATAAATATCATCCTGACACGCTGAAAGAAATACTAAAGCGGATGGCTGATGCACAAAGCACCGCCCGCCAAAGCGAACCAACTCAGCTTTGGTTGCAGACCAAGCACCTGCGTTACAGTTCGCGCGATTGGATCACCATCGACGGCATGGAAGTCCACTACGCCGACACACGTGTTGATGCTAAACGAGAAGGCAAGGATTGGACGATCACGACTAAAAACGTCTCGCGATTGCAGTTAGATAAAGCTCACAACTCAATGCCACGAGGCAAGATTACCATCGATGGCAAATTGATGGACAAATATTCTGAGCTCGTCAATCTGACTCGCAAAAACGGTCAATGGGAAGAAGAAACCGAATGGCCGCTATTGCGAAAGCACCCAGGACTCTCTGGCCCAATTGATGATGCATTCCTTGATCCGTTCCTTGTTGTTCTACCGAGCGGAAAATCCGCTCATCCCCGTGTCCAGCAATGGGTCCGCTGCGAATCAGCCGGTTTTATAGATCGTTGGCGTGGATTGTTTCGCGGTCAACCTCGCGTGAAGCTTGACAGCGAAGTAACCGCTGAAGACATGCGGAAGTATCATTTGATCCTATGGGGCGACGCGCAAAGCAACAGCGTCATTCGTCAAACACTCGCCGCCCACAAAGCCGAAACCTTCGACTGGACGAAAGACAATGTCAAAATCGGCGAGCACACATTTGATGCGGCGTCTCACGTTCCAGCACTCGTTTACCCCAACCCACAATTTCCTGAACGTTACATCGTGCTCAACTCTGGACCCACTTTCCGTCAAGCTCACGATCGCACGAACTCGTTGCAGAACCCGCACCTACCTGACTGGAACATCATATCGCTCGACACACCGCCCTCTGCGAGTTCTCCCGGACGCATTGCCAAATGCGGTTTTTTTGACGATGGCTGGAAAGTGGATCCGAAACAAACATGGTAAGTGGTCAAACGAGTAGGTTTTTCGTTTAACCTGTAGCCATCGGAGAGTGCTGACTTAATAGCAATACACAAACGTTTTCAGAAGCTAGCCAAAGTGGATAACTGGTTTTTCGGAGCGCGGGCGTCCTCGCCCGCACGGGACTAAATGACTTGCAAGTGATTTTGACGATCTCGCTTTGTAGACGGTAAACGGATTCTTTGCTGTCGCCGCTAGTCGCCTAGCGGGTTCAGCGGGCGAGGACGCCCGCGCTCCGTAAAACCGGTCAACTATTTTACTTGGCCAGGAGGCACTTGGCTTTGATGAATCCCTCCGCCGGATAGGCAAAAAGACCATCGACGGGATAATAACGGCTTCGCAGCGATTTTCGCTGACAACGAAACGCTTCGCGGAGCAGCATTCTGACTGAGACAATTCCAATCCCTGCGCAAAACAATGCAAAACCCACGGCTAAGAGTCGCTTGATCGCCGATTCGTGCTTGATGGCAACTGCGTGCATGTGGGGAATCAACATTTTGGTTTTCAGGCACGGAATCAACGACTTCAATCCGTGGGTCTTCAATGCGCTGAGACTAGTTTTTGCCACAGCCACGCTGGGCCTGTTGGTTTGGATTGAGTCTCGAATTCGGCCGGTTCCAAAACGCGAGTTTTCAAAATTCAAAGTCTTCGTGTTTGCCATGTTGAGCGGTTTTTTCTACTTGCTGTTCTTTGTACGTGGGATATCCATGACGACCGCCGGCAACACGGCACTGATTATGTCCGCAATGCCAATGTGGACCGCACTGCTATCGTTTTTATTTCTGAAAGAACGACTGCCCGGAATTACTTGGTTCGGACTGCTCATCACATTTGTTGGGACAATTCTAGTAACGGTTTTCAGCGGGAGCAAAGTCAGTTTTGCATCGGAAAATTCCCTTGGCAACGCGCTTATCTTGTTGGCCTCGCTCACATGGGCAGCAGGAACTTTACTTAGTCGGCCGCTCTTACATTCGGTCAGTCCACTTCAGCTTGCATTCTGGAGCGCGCTGATAACGACTCCCATGCACTTGATTATCATCGCTCCTTATATCGCAGAGAACTGGGAGAAAGCAATACAATTGACTCGCGCGATCGAGATCATTTACTCCGGAGCATTTTCGACTGGCTTGGCTTATGCATCCTGGCATGTCGGTGTCCGCATTCTCGGCGGTTCGCATGCTGCGGTCTATCAGAACGTTGTTACTCTAGTCGCCGTGCTCGGTGGTTGGCTCTTTCTCCATGAACAACCCGTGGCAATCCAAATCGTGGGCGGCGTCCTAATCGTGTTGGGATTAGTTGCCATGCGACGTGGACGAAGTTAGATCAGAACACTGACATGCAGTGGGGTAGCTGGTTTCGTGAGAAACCGGTGCGCACCGGTTACCTTTGTAATGCAT
The DNA here is from genome assembly GCA_031412515.1 of Planctomycetia bacterium. Taxonomy (GTDB): domain Bacteria; phylum Planctomycetota; class Planctomycetia; order Pirellulales; family Pirellulaceae; genus Aureliella. The sequence goes on from JANODD010000017.1 coordinate 13,426, forward strand.
CCGGTTTCTCACGAAACCAGCTACGTTTGCTCGCCAAAATGCTCCACAGCGTTGGCCAAAACTCTTGGCAGATCGGTCCGACGAGGTAGACTTGCCACGGCCAACAGAATCACACAAGGCATGGCAGGAGCTCGCATTCGCATGTTGCTCCAGTAGATCGCATGGACAGCTGTCAACGCAATTACGAGCGTTAATCCGATCAACCAATTCTGATAGCTACGTGTATATCGGACATACTGTAGACCCAAATACGCCATCACAAAAACAACGGCGTACCATACTGCAATCAGAACTTCACTCACTCCGATCGAACCGTCATACGGCCAGAGGGCCCACAACCAACCGACTCGGTAAAAGCAACTGATCAAGAAAACTTGTGGATAACTCGCAATCGTCGACCGTGCGTAGAGATAAGCCAACTGATCTTCAGTGATCTCGTTTAGAGGAGGTACTTCGAGCGAAACGCGAGCCGACCAAGTATCTTGAAACTCTTCAGACTCCCAGGCTCGCGATGGTCCATGAGCCGCGAAGTGTCGATAGAGCGGCGGATTGTTGGCAAGCAGCAATGTGTACCCGCCATGCGTCGTCGCCCAAATCGGTTTGCCAAACACTGAGTAGTTGCGAAGTGTCCAGGGCAATACACAAACCAATACGCCAAGACATAGGACGATGCAATCCTTGATTCGATGCTTCCATCCATCGCATCCGACAAATAGAACAATCAAAACACACAGCAAAGCCCAAGGTGCCGCGGTCGGACGCGCAAGGATCGATATGCCTAACGTCAGGCTGAATCCAATCAGCGCTAACCACTCATTCGTTGTCCGCCGCTTCGTACCATGCGTTTCGCCAGACGGGCAAACCATTAACCACAACCACCACGCCAAAACTCCTAGAAATGTGGCAAGCGTCTCGGTCATCACCAATTGACTTTGCCGCAATAAAATTGGATCCATAGCCACTGCAATCGCAGCCAACCAAGCCAACCGCAGACTTAGTTTTTGTCCAATTAAAAACGTCAACGTGACCGTTCCGCAGCCTAACAGCAGATGCAGACCAGCCACCGCTGTACGAGCGACTTGACCATCGTAAACGAACCAACTGAGCAACCACGGATACAGCGGCGGGCGAAAAGCGGTTGGACTTGCACCACCTTCACCTTCGAATCCCAAGGTTCCAGTCTTAGCTAAAGTGGTCGCGATCCTTGCATAGGAATCTGGATCGGCGTTCAAATCGGCTGCGCCGAACCATAGGACCGTGCCGCGAACTGCTGCGGCAAAAATCAATAATGCAATAAGCTGACGCTTTGGATCCATCATGTCCGTGGGGTACACCACTTCGCATCAAAGCCGATCTTCTCCGCTTCGCCGCCCCGCAATTTGTCGATGTCGCCAATCAACTGCGAAACGCGCTCGGCGCGGTTAATACCTTCCAGTCGAACATGGAATTCAACGGACCTACCAGCCTCTAGGTTTACTACGCGCCCTTGCTTCTCCTCAAACGTTCGCGGATTAGGAAATCCAGTACCTGGTTCAAGACCCGTAACGTAGCCGTCGGCAGATCCGACTGTGTTTTTCCATTGTGAGAAATACGGCAGTGTGTCTGGTTTGTAGTGGACCGCGAACCCGCGACCACGATTCTTAGAAGCCAATAGCGCCGTCGCCCAACCATCTGCATCAGCTGTTGGCGATGAGAAATAGACCTGTTCAACATAGCCGGGAGTCGGCGGCAGATAAGTTGGCCAAGTCGCCAAGTCGTCAGCGGCATGCTGATCCCGAGCGACGATGCGTTTCGAAGCAGTGTGCATCGTTGCTCCACCTTCGAGCAGCGGGGATCCAACGTTGATGTGGTAGAGCATCTGCATCGTCGTCGCCGTATCCGAAGCATTTTTGACAGTATCAACAACATCGATCGTCGGTTGACCGAATGCGAATTGGTATTTCACCGTCATCCGCAGATTGAATTGCAGGAATCTGGCTTCGTGCACTTCTCCGCGAACCTCCAGTAACGAATGTTCGGCGTCGAGATCAACCGACCAATGGACGGCAGGTTGATTTCCGATTCGACCATGCAGCGGATATTTCAGTTGGCCTTTCTCGCTGAAGTCCGGGGCACCAAAGCTCTGCAAACCGCACCTGACCAGCAACTCGTCAAAGCCGTCGAGCCAACCGAGGCCGTTTGAATCTGTGATGGGCACGTATTGCGGATGAATCGGCCCTTCGATCGGCGAACGCCAACTGCAATCGAGTCCATCGATACTGGCTTTCCATAAGCCCAGGCCACGCGTCGGACAAATAGCGGCTCGAACTTTCCCGCTATCGACGACCACCAGCTCCACACCTTCACGTTTTCCCGAAGCAAAACGATAACGCTGAACTGCAAAGGTTCCACCCGCCGATTTGGCTCGCGTCGCCGACGCGGGCAGCGATTGGGCAAGGTCGATGGGTTGTTCCAGCAGTAACGGTTGAGCAAGTTCGATTTTCATGGTGGGAGCTAGCGGATTTGAGAGGTGTGACTTCGAGATAAAATGCCAGAATTTCGCGTCCTTACTTGTAACCGCTCGGGACTCGGAATAAAACTGGCAGTTCGATTTTTGTTGGTCAGCCGTGTGCCCTTAGGACTACTTAATGGTCATTCAGGCAACTCGGGCAATTGACGATCAGCGGGAGTGCGTTACAGAGCGTCTCACTTACAAGATCGAACGGTTAGTTGTAATTGTGTTGGTTTGGTCCTATCAGCCGGACGCTAACGCCAGCGTCCCGCTTAGGAGTTTGAATCGGATTTGGTCATTACGGTGGTTTAACCTTATCAGCCGCAAGGCGTTAGCCTCCGGTTGTGTCTTGAACCGGAGGCTAACGCCTTCCGGCTGATAAGTCGACTGCAAATTAACGATTCAGTTATTTTCCTAAGCGGGACGCTCTCTAACGCGTTCCGGCTATTTGGACCCAACCGCAGTTACGACCCCTCGCGCAAATTGATATTCAGAAACCACCCAGAATCCTTCTATAGAGCAACTGCTGAGTAATTATGACTAAAGTGAGTTTAGACGCCGGCCTTGTGAACAAAGATAGTGTCGCCAAGATACTTGATCGAGCCCTCGATGCTGGTGGAGGCCTACTCCGACTGACGCCCACATGGGTTCCGCGCAGTTTCTTGCACCCTGGCCGCCGAATTAAACTTAACCCTGCCGACCTTTATGCTTTCGGCGCCGACCGCGGTGGTATCGACGAACGTTGGTTTTCCAGTACCACTGAAGCAGCCAACGAAGGTCGCGTTTGGCACGAAGGTCTGAGTTTCTGCTTGTTCGAAGGTGAGAAATTCTTGCTCCGCGACGCTGTCTCCGAGCTCGGCAATCGACTGGTCGGTAGTCCAACTTTCTCGAAGTACAATCGTTGGCCCGTTTATTCAAAATTCTTCGATAACATGGGCCCAATTCCACATCACATGCACCAGTCGGCTGAAGATGCGGCTTTGGTTGGTCAAGAAGGCAAACCGGAAAGCTATTACTTCCCACCCCAATACAACAACGTCGATAACAATTTCTGTTACACGTTCATGGGTCTGGAACCAGGCACCAGCAAAGAACAACTTCGCCGATGCCTTGAGAACTGGAACAAAGGCGACAACGGCATCCTCGACTTGTCAAAAGCTTATCGACTGAAGCGCGGCACCGGTTGGTTGATTCCACCAGGTGTTTTGCATGCGCCGGGTTCACTATGCACCTACGAACCACAATGGGGCAGCGACGTATTCGGTATGTTCCAGTCGATCGTTGAAGGTCGCTATGTGCCTTGGTCATTGCTGGTGAAAGATATGCCGAAGGAAAAGCACAACGACCTCGACTTCATCATCGGTCAACTTGATTGGGACAAGAACGTCGACACTCACTTCAAAGATGCAAACTACATCGAACCAATCGTGGATAAGGATCGCAGCGGTTCAGGCTATACAGACAAATGGATTGTTTACGGCACCATCGATGGCAAGCAGTTGTTCAGTGCCAAGGAACTGACTGTTAATCCAGGTGCGAAGTGCACATTGAAAGACCCCGGCGCCAGCGGCTGGATCACTGTTCAAGGTAAAGGTCGCATCGGCAAGTTGGCTTTGCAGACACCAGCGATGATCAACTTTGGCGAGAACACGGAAGACGAAGTTTTCATTTCATATGAAGCGGCAAAGGGTGGTGTTGAAATCGAAAACACTGGCAGCGAACCATTGGTTGGCTTGCGCTATTTCGGTCCAGATTGTCATCCGAATTTGCCTAAGAACGGGGCTTGGATGAACGCTTAGTCGGTTGGAAAGATCGTTAGATTTAGGAGTTTTACTCCGTTTCCCTCGAGACTTCAGATAGAAGGAAGGAATCACGTAAGAACGCACTCCCTTCTCCCCTGTACTCCGAGGAGAGGTCGGGGACTCCAGTGACAACGCACTCCCTTCTCCCCGGTACTCCGGGGAGAAGGGTCGGGGATGAGGGGCCGAGATTCTGTGGACCCCTCACCCCCAACCCCTCTCCCCAGAGTACTGGGGCGAGGGGAGCCGTGACTCAACGTTACTATCACTCCCCTTTCAAGACATTATTTCCCATTCATTATTCTCATTAATCCCATAATTCCCTTTAATCCCATTCCTCATACAAATCCATAAATCCCTCAAAGTCTCAACTCGAACACTATCCATCCCCTTACCCGTCCTTCACCAAAACCTATCCTCTCGGAGTCCATTGTCATGAGTCATTCTTCCCCAAAACTTCATAACGCTATGTGGCCTGGACTTGTTGGCAAAGGCACTGATGCGGGCCAAGAGCCACCGATCAGCTTGGAGAAGATGCTTCAATTGACTGCGGCTGCGAATGTGAACGGTCAGAAATTTGATGGCATCGACTACTTTTTGTTTCTGCCGCACACCAATCCAGAAGCCAGCGATGATGATCTAAAGAAGATCGCGGACCAGATCGCCAGTTACGGCTTCAATGTCGGATCACTGGTTGCACCCGTTTGGCCAGGAACCATTGGCGACTCCGCGATGGGTGACGACGCAACGCGTGAAAAGTTCATCAGCGCCGTGAAGATGGCATGTCGCATCGCTGGAATTTTTGATCAGCACGGCGTACGGAAATACGGTGTCATTCGAATCGACTCGGCTGAATTTGGCGTGGCCAAGTGGCGAGAGAATTGCAAGACTAACACTTCCAAGATCGCGGGCACTTTCCGCGAAGCGGCTAAGATCGCCGCGGATCATGGTCAACGTCTTGCCGCAGAAGGCGAGATCTGCTGGGCGGGAATGCATAGTTGGAAAGACATGCTGAACTTGCTAGAAGAAGTCGGGATGCCTCAGTCACTAGGCTTCCAAGCTGACTTGGCTCACACTTATCTTTACCTGCTCGGATACAACGCGCCCGAATGTGCTCTGGTAAAAGAAGGGCACACAACTGAGGAGTTCTACACGGCCTACGAGAAAATGACGGACATGCTTCGTCCTTGGACAATCGATTTCCACGTCGCGCAGAATGATGGTCATGTTCACGGTGCGGGCTCACATGATAAGACCGGCAAGCACTGCCCAGCCGACGATCCAAACGGCAAACTGGACATTGTAAAATGCTCAGGCTATTGGCTGAAAGATGCCGCAGCGCGCGGCATCAAGCATATCTGTTGGGACGGCTGCATGTTCCCCAACGCGATGCTGGAAGATCCAAAGACCTGGAACACGATTCTCGACACGATGATCAAAGTCCGCAATGCACACGGCTGGTAGTAAGGACTGATTGAAGATTTTTTTTGACACTTCTCGGCGAATGCCACCGCACCCCTCGTTCCCAGGCTCTGCCGGGCAGAGCCTGCAATGCATCGGGTTCCCAGGCAGAGCCTTGGAACCAGTTGGTGGCGTTCAGTGAGAAGTGTCTTTTCTCTGGATGTTATCGGTGGGAATCGACTGGATTGCCCACCGTAGCTCGGTTCCAGAAAACTCGAAAAGAGGCGGCCACATCGCCTTCGGCCCACTCGCCAACGACTAAGTCGACGCGTCCGTCGCCATCAATGTCTGCCGATGTGCAGCTCGAGTGAAGGCAGTGGTCTCTTTCAATGGAGTGCCTGACAAACTTCAGATCAGCCTGTTGCTCCCACCAAACGACTGAATCGTACGAAATGTCAGGCGAAAAAGTAGCACTTGCCGGAAAGAGCCCAACTGCGGCGATGTCCAAATCTCCATCCTGATCAAAGTCGGCTGTTGTGGTCTGCATAGAACCAATGAGCATCCCAAGGTCTCGGGTTTCCCATCGGCCTTCTCCCAAATTTTGAATCCAACGCACACCATGAAATTTTTTGGGAACAAAACTGTCAAAGATGTCGCCACTGGTATGAAGGATGTCTAGTTTGCCGTCGCCGTTTAGATCGCAAACCTGAATCGAACTTGTGTTGTATGACGGATCGGGAAGTGCCATGACGAGTTCGCTCCGATACTTGCCACCCCCTTCGTTGTAGCGAATGATTACCGATTCATACTCTTGCCCGATTGCGGTAACGATATCTAGTTTTGAATCTCCGTTCATGTCAGCCAATACAACTGCCAATTGACCGTGACGCGAGTCGATCACTTCATGCTTGAAATCGCTTTCGTTTCTAGAAATTGAACTGCCTGCGAGTTGATTGCGCAGCAGACTTAAACAGCCTTCCGTGTTGTAACCAAATTCAGCGATCACGACATCTAGATCACCATCCTCATCATAGTCCCAAGGCACTGCTTCGACGGGTCTAGCAAGTCCGCTTGCAAGTACGATCCGCTCCATCTTCCCGTTTGGTTGTTGAAGGTAGACGGAAACGGTGCCAAGTTTCTGGTCGCTGATGAGCATTGAACCAATTTCAGCAACCATGAAATCTTTAAGGCCATCACGGTTCCAGTCGCATTCGGTCATTCTGCAAAGATGGTTCCCCTCCGCCAAGACATTTTCAGGTCTTAGGGTAATTATTTCATTAGCCGAACGGTCTGAAAAATTTTGGTCTTCGTTCATACTCCAACGCCGGAGCTTGCTGTTGGCCATGTCGGAGAAGTAGAGTAATTGCTCTGTGCTATCCCACTTCATATCCGCCGTTAGTGATACTTTGTCCCCTGAAACCATGAGCGGGCTTGGAAGAAAGCGGACAGTAGATGGGAAAACGGCAAAAGTCTCTGCGCTCGGAACGACTAGCTTCTCTGGCGCGAGGCGCTGGAAGTATTGAACTGTCTCGTGGACGAGCGGTTCTTCCAAATCGGTTCGGCCGGATTGGGTGTAGAAACCAAAGCCGCGTTCGACTTCGGCAGGCCAATTGCTTTTCGGAAAGGAAGAAGGCGAAGGGAATGGATGACAGTTACCGCAAAACTGCTCAATCTTGAGCTGGTTTTTCGAAACGACTTGGTCTTGCAATGGTTCATGCAAAACAGTTTTGGTCGAGCTGCCGCAGCCGGTAATGGCTAACGATAAACCGGCAAGTATTATTGCTATGGAACGCATGAACTTTGCTAGTGAGTTGTCCACATTTAATCTTACGGTTGATCGTGTTTGGGTGGCGAGTTCTGAGGCTTTGCGAAAGGGCTATGAGCCGACGGCGCTAGCCGCGGGTGAACGAAGCTGTGAGCCGACGGCGCTAGCCGCGGGTGAACGAAGCGGATGACTTTCACCGATAAATGCCTACCCAATTCCCGGAAATTTACTTTGCGAAGGGGACTGTGAGCCGACGGCGCTAGCCGCGGGTGAACGAAGCCGATGACTTTCACCGATAAATGCCTACTCAATTCCCGGAAATTTACATCAAGAGAATTGGTATTAGATGAACTACTGGTCATGAACGACAACTACTCCGTTCACCCGCGGCTAGCGCCGTCGGCTCACTGATTGGGCTACTCCGTTCACCAGCGGCTAGCGCCGTCGGCTCACTGATTCGGCAGTCCCGCGCTAAGGTCAATTCGATTAACAAAATCTTTTTCAACAGATTACTTTCAACTGTTCTTTGTAAGGCAGAGCCGTTCCGTACCAAAATCTACTTAGCCGGTTCACAGATCAAAGAGCGTGACCTTGGAGGCAGATCTTTGATGACTTGTTTGATTCCACTCGGCCATGTAATTTCAAGCGATTCAAGAACCTCACCCTTAGGCAATCCCCAGTGGACATAGTAAGGATTCTGCGACAGATAGCTTCCACCGCCAACCACGTTGCGCATCTTTGTACGTTTGTCGGTTTTGATCAATAATTTGGCACCGATAGCGTCACGATTCGACACGGTTCCGACAAGTTCAGTGATCCACCAGTTTCCGGTGGACTGCGAAGCGTTATCCAATAGCACTGCGTCTTGGTTGACGTGTGTGAATCCGAGGTCCATATCACCATCGCGATCGAAATCGAAGGCGATCACGCCACGTCCTCGCCACTTTTTCCGAAAGTAGTTTTCCTCTTCGAAAGTTTGTATTTTGAATTTTCCATTTCCGGTATTCTGCAACAAAAGTGGCAACTGCTCTGGTGGGCTACTTCGCATAACGTGACCATTGGCAATCACAAAGTCTTCATCGCCATCCAGATCCAAATCCGTAGCGACAGTCCCCCAGGCAACATAGGTAGTTCCCAACGCCATTAGACCTGCCGTTGACGTCGCATACCTGAAGTTTGCATCGCCATCGTTCTTGTAGAGCGCGAACGCTTGATTCTCATAGTTGGCAACCATCAAATCCAGTCGCAAATCGGAGTCGTAGTCCAGGGTGCACAGTCCCATGCTGCCTTGAGGAGTTCCCATGTCATCTACGGCTGTTCCATTGGCCAAACCGATCTCCTCGAACGTTCCACCTTTATTGTGATAGAAAAAATTGTTCGTGGTATCGTTTGCGACGTAGACATCTACTTTCGAATCATCGGTAAAGTCGGCTGTGATAACCCCTAAGCCTTTCCCCTCGACCGCAAGTCCAATGTCTTGCGACCTCCTTGAAAAGTTCCCGTCTCCAGTGTTCATCCAGACAACGTCGGATATGCCGGTAAAGCTACCCGGGGCGCATACATCGGGTAGGCCATTAGACTTACAAGGTGGATGATTGCTAAATGACCAGTCAACGTAATGGGCAATGTAAATGTCCAAATTTCCATCGCTGTCAAAGTCCCCAAAGGCTGAACTGGTTCCCCATTTCGGGTCAACGAAACCCGCGAGACTTGAGTTCTCCCAAAAGGTACCATCGCCCTGATTGATGAATAACGCCAAGCCAAAATAGCCTGTGACTAACAGATCTGAAAAACCGTCATTGTTAAGGTCTCCGGCAGTTGTACCGTGTGAATAAATGTTTGAGCAGGAAACGCGTGCCTGCTCCGTGGTCTCGGACAGCTCTTTAGCTTTTAGATTTCTCCAGAGTGCGCCGCCCGAACCTGTGACTGCCTTGTTGTCGAGGTGCCCGCCTGAAGCGAAATAAAGATCGTCATAGCCATCGCGATCGAAATCGATGACGGCAGCTCCCCCACCAATTGTTTCAAGAATGGCTAATTCGTTAGCGCTTTCACCATTGTCATAGCGCTGTTTCAGCTTGACCAAGCTCGTTATGTCTTCGAAACGAAACGTTGAGCTCCCATTTGAAAGTTCATTCTTTAAGGATGGATTAGCACCGGTGCGAACTGAATCATTACAACCGGCGCAAATCACAACCGACAAAAAGCTAAACACTGTCAAATTGCAGCAGAATTTACGGAGCGGCAACGACGTTGGTCTCGGATTGAATTTGTCCAAAATGAAATTTTGCCTTGTTTTCGTAGCCCTGCTTTTCGGCGGTATCAGACGTCTTTTCGGCTTGGCTAGTGTAGTAATCCCCCAAGAACTGATGAGCCTCATTGCATTTTGGGTCATAAGTCAATGCGCTGCGAACCCAAAACAACCCGAACCGCTCAGATTCATACTTAAAAAGGATTTTGCCCATTTGCACGCGTGCATCCACGTTGCTTTGATCTTGACTAACTTGATCTCTGAGCACCGTAATTTTGTCGTACTCTTTGCGTTCTTCGGTGATTTGTTTCAGCTCTTTCTCGGCTTGCTCTTGAAACCCAAGCCTGCGAAGAGTCTGAGCGTAAGCGTTTCGAGCCACGAAGTCTCGCGGATTGACTTCTAACGCCAATTCCAAGTACTTCTTCGCCTCGTCCCAGTTGCCCAACTTTGCGTCAAGTACTCCCAATTCGGACGCTGCAAGGAAGCGTTCCGGTGGCTCGTCGACAACTCGGTAGGACTCTATACCAGCCTCAAAGCCCTTGTCGGCGACAGAAATAAGCAGCTCACGACTTTTTTCCAGATCGCCGAATTGCTGATAGCAGTGAGCAATCATCGTTCTCACCGCCAAAGCGGGCTTACCGACCTCGTGAGGTTTCAGGATATCGATCGCTTCTTGGGGCGCGTTCTTTCCTGACTTTAGTCGGGCAAGATTCCAAACGGCGCGCAGGTACCCCGGATCCTTCTGTAACGCGAGCTTGTACTCTTCTTCAGCTTTGGCACTGCTTCGCAAATGTTCGTTCATCACACCAAATCGATAGTTCACCATCGGATCTTCTGGAAACGCTCGTTCATATTCTTCCAAAACGGTAACGGCTTCTGAAAATCTTGATTGAGCTAACAGACCATTTGCATAAGCGTCGACCACCAAGCCTTCATCGGGTGGATGCTGATGAATCCAGTGTTGGGCCTTGGACTCAAGAATTGAATCAATTTCACCAAGACTAAGCCTGAGCAAGTCCTGCTCCCGATTCAAAAGTTCCGAGGAAAAACCAAGTTCATGCGCCTTTAGCAGATGCTTTCGCATTTGGTGCGGATCATTGTCAATCCGCGCGACTCTCGCCAAAAGAAAATGAACTTCTGGTTGGTCACCTAGCATTTGGGCGAAGTTGAGCCATTTCGATGCCGACTCGACGCGCCATCTCTTAATCGCGGACTCAGCCTGTGCTGCAGCAATGCGTGAAATGCCACCGCGATACCAGAATCCCATTAACAAGACGAGCAAGATTCCAATCAGCGTCAACTGACGCCAACTACGACGCGGCGGTTTAGGCTGCTTCTTATCACTAAGGTGCTTCGAAGAAGGTCGTAGACCAGAGCGAATTTTCATGCAACGTTAGGGGAAAGGTGGTGAAGCAATTAGGAAATAACAAAGCCCGCCTTACGTAAATGCAAGGCGGGCGAGAACTACGTAGACACGCTACATTTTCGAAATGATCTCCGCGGCTTTCGCTTTGATTTTTGAAGCATCTTTTAGCTCGGTTAAGGCATGCAACTCTTTCTCAAGTGCTTCACCTTTGCTGCTATCTGTCTTTTTCAAATCGCGGACTGCCATCATGATGCTGCTAAAGTTGCTTCCGATGCGACCAGTCGACTTGACTCCTTCAAGGCCTTCTTTGATCACTTGAGCCGGCTGATAGTCGGTCTCCACTACCGAGTTGTTGTCAGGACCGCCACCACAACCAGTAAAGCCAACGAATGCCAGACCAAGAACTGCACAACACAAATATTTCACTTTATTAATCCTTAAAAAAATAAAGGCCCTCTTCAAATCGAAGAGGGCCTTTTGTTTTGAGTTAACGGTTACTGTTCAAGTGAAGCTTGATCGTTGCCCTTAGCTGTGCCTAACGCTTGATAGGTCAGGACCGCAACGCTCGAACTGATAAACTGTACTGAGCCGTCGCCCATTGCGTGCATCGCTCCGCCCGTATGGCGACTTCTGGATGGGAACACACCGTCATGGTCACCTTGGCAACCCATACATCCAGTATCCGTACTCGATGAATTATATTGCCAGTTCGGTGGAGCAAGAGTGTTGATAGCGGTGTTGTAGTGCCCTGGAGCAAACCAGAAGTTACCCGATTCAGAGTTTTGCCCGTTACCAGCAGCAGTCAATTGGCCATAAGCGTTTAACTGAGCTTCAGTCGCAAGTGCAAATGGGAATCCGCTTGGTAGCGCAGTGGTTGCAAAGTCGCCAGCTCGAGTGAACTTCGATCCAGTTGCATCTCCCTTAACAAATTCAGCAATCATAATGGTGTTCGAAAGGCCATCGACGATGTCATTAAATCCAGTGTTTCGGAATCTTTGGAAAAATCCATTTCGATCACCGCCGCTACCATTCCATCCTAAGCATGAACCAGACGAAAAACCGTAATTGTTATTCCCAGTCCAGTCTTGGTCGCCATAAGGTGGGTCGGATGGGCATAGGAACGCAGAAATTTTTGTACCGCCCAACTGACGACAGGTAGGAGCACCTGCAAGTCCAGGCGTCGGAGTTGTCTTTGCCCCGGCGCCGTTCCAAGATGGCGGACGATATGCGTAATGCGGATAGTGGGCGTCATCGTTTAGATGATCCTTGAAGTTAATCTGGTTGTACACCGCAGTCTGCTCGATGTAGGGCAGAATCTGGCAGTGTGGCGAGAAACCATTCCAACTTGCGTCCATGCCCCAGGTTGTTGTTCCGTGGGTTGCGAGACGTGGAGCAACCTTGAAGGTTGACTCATAATTATGAACAGCCAACCCAAGCTGTTTCATGTTGTTGCTGCAACTCATTCTGCGCGCAGCTTCGCGTGCAGCTTGTACCGCAGGGAGCAACAGCCCTACTAGAATGCCAATAATTGCAATCACTACAAGAAGTTCCACCAAAGTGAAACCTTTACGAAATCTACGCATGACTACCCCTAACTAGAGTGAAAAGATGCCAAAATAGGCACTAAGAAAAAGACCGCCGTTTCGGGAGAGAAACATCGAATAGCCGATTCCCTTCCCCAATATCTACCTTACGTAGACTATGGAACCTTCGTCAAGTTATAAGTCGTCACATGGCACATAAAGGTCGTTACTTATCCTTTACAAACAATGCAACCTCAGTTACTTATTCTTTATATTCCGACGCGAATCTCTTACGCCGAGTCGAGACTTCGCCAACCCCCTCAAGGTGAGCCGCCTTCACAAAGTGGTTTTGAGTTAAAGATTGATTCCCCTTACCTTCGACACGCAGCAAGAATTTGGATGCGCACTAAGTTGTATCGTGCGCAGAAGCACATTTCACGATGTACCAATTATTCAGAACTCAAATTCAAGCCGCCTTTACAAAGGTTTATGCAACAGCGGCTATGAAGTATAACTTCGCGTGTCAAACAACTTTGATTTGGGGTTAGCCAAAATAAGGAAAGGCATGGGACACATAAAACATGCACCGGGAGAACGAGGCGAACGAGGCTCTGCCGCGCGAGTCTCCACAGCCGCTTCGACTATTGCTGGACTTATAGACATCTATCACTTAAATGAAAAACTCGCGGCCACAAGTTCACGTTCACAAGTACATTGAAGTCTACGAGCTACGCCGAGACCGGCTTGGCAGCGCCTCGTTCTCCCGTTACCTCCCCCAACTGCTCACAGCCCCAACTTAAACTTTGCTAAAGCACCAGTCGAACCACTCTATTCCTCTTTGATCCACTCAAACGATTGACTCCCCTCTCTGAAAGGAAAAACTGTGAAAGAACTTCGTATCGGCATGATTGGTTATGGCTTCATGGGCAAAACGCATTCGAATGCCTATGTTCAAGCGGCTCATTTCTTCAAGAGTGAACATAAGCCGGTCCTCAAAGCCCTGTGTGCACGCAACGCCGAGAAAGCCAAGCCGTTTGCGGACAACTGGGGTTATGAATCCGTCGAAACGGATTGGCGAGCACTGCTAAAACGCGACGACATCGACGCAGTCGATATCTGCACACCGAACAACTTGCACAAAGAGATTGCGATCGAAGCAGCCAAAGCTGGCAAGATGATCCTTTGCGAAAAGCCGCTGGCGATGAACGTGGCTGAAGGCGAAGAGATGTGCCAAGCGGTCGAAAAGGCCGGGGTGCCCAATATGGTTTGGTACAACTACCGCCGAATTCCTGCCGTGACCTTGGCTAAGCAGATTATCGACTCGGGTAAACTCGGAAAGATCTTTCATTATCGCGCCAACTTCCTTCAAGACTGGACGATCAACGCCGATGTGCCTCAAGGCGGCGCGGCAACTTGGCGGCTGGATGTCGAAGCGGCTGGCAGTGGTGTGACCGGCGACTTGCTTGCGCATTGCATCGATTCTGCGATCTGGTTGAACGGTTCCATCAAAGATGTTACCGCAATGACCGAAACATTTGTTAAAGAGCGTGTTCACGCTGAGACTGGCAAGAAAGAACCAGTTGGTATCGACGACGCTTGCTCGTTCTTGTGTCATTTTACGAACGGATCACTTGGCCTATTCGAATCGACGCGGTATGCACGTGGCCACAAGGCGCTCTACACGCTTGAAATCAACGGTGAGAACGCAAGCATGAAGTGGGACCTTCATGATCTCCATCGCTTGCAGTATTTCGATCACGCCGATCAGTCGATTGTTCGCGGCTGGCGAAGCATTCACGTTTCTGATGGCGACCAGCCTTACATGGGTAACTGGTGGGTTCCAGGTCTGCAAATCGGTTATGAGCATTCGTTCACTCACCAAGTCGCCGACTTCCTCACCAGCCTCGATACCGGCACTCCCGCTCATCCAACCTTCCGTGATGCGCTCGAAACGCAACGCGTCTGCGATGCAGTTTTGGCGAGTGCGAAACAAGGTGTCTGGAAGACAGTGTGAGTCTTGAATAGTCGTACTTGAGTGTCTAGTAAGGGTAGCTGGTTTCGTGAGAAACCGGATGCAATAGAGAGGTCACCGGTGCGGCCGGTTTCTCACGAAACCAGCTACACTTGCTCGTCAAATTGCTTCACCGCGTTGCCGTTTGGGGGCGATATTACTTGATCGGACCTGGTGATGCCAGAACTTCCTGACATACTGCTCTACGTTCGAGCACTGCAGCAACGACTTCTTGGCGAGCGGATCGAATCCATTTCAGTCCGCTCGCCCTCGCTTTTGCGGACCTACTCGCCGAAGGTTGAATCTCCTGTTCACCTGAAGCATTGCAGCAGTTGTGCAAGGTGGAATCCCGCAGATTTTACTCTGCGGATCGTTCGGCTTCTCACTAAATCAAGACGTTGCGATAAACGGCGACGAGGGCTTATGTAGTTAGCAACAATCGCTTCGCCGAGTCGCAACATCCTCTGACGGCCCGCCTATCGCGATCTTGCGGCCTCAGCGAGTGCCCCATTCACAGTTGGCTCAACCCTTCGGCCACTTTCCCATTTGGCCACGGTTATTAGTTGGAAGCAGAGCGATCCGCCGTGCAAGGCGGCGGTATTCCACAAAAGCAAGCATGCAATCCCGCAGATTTAGTCTGCGGATCGTTCGGCATTTAACTAAATCAAGACGTTGCGATAAACGGCGACGAGGGCTTATGTAGTTAGCAACAATCGCTTAGCCGAGTCGCAACATCCCCTGACGGCCAGCCTATCGCGATCTTGCGGCCTCAGCATATGACCCATTCACAGTTGGCTCAACCCTTCGGCCACTTTCCCATTTGGCCACGGTTATTAGTTGGAAGCAGAACGGTTAGTTGGAAGCAGAACGATCCGCCGTGCAAGACGGCGGTATTCCAGCGCCAAACAGGGGCTGCAAAAACAATATTTCGTTATAGTCGCCGGTCGACTTATAAAATGCTTATAATTTGATGCTGATCCTGATATTCTCGGTATTCTCGCCATGTCAATATTGAGTTCCAAATGAGTTATTTACTGGTCTTATTCGCACTGTTTACTTCGCGACTCACCGTCGATGACCCCATCGAGGACAAGTTGGACAACTCCAGGCTGGAATACAGCCAGGAACTTGAGCGTCAACGCACTTTATTAATGGAGTCGTTGCAGAAAAAGGAAGATGCTGCGCGGAGCTCAGGCAAAGTGCAGTTAGTCGAACAAATTAAAAAAGAATGCGAAGCTTTTGAATTGAATGACGCCCTGCCGTCGGTCGTTCCAACCGAATCTTACAAACGCGGTGTCAAAGCTGCAAAGGCCAAGCTCAAGACGGCTCTCGAGACTGCTGTTCGAGAATACCTACAAGCCAAAAAGGATACTGAGGCAGCAACACTAAATGTTGAGTTGGAGGAGGTTAAACGCGAAACAGCCGCTCCGGCCTCAACCAAAGACAAGAATGCAGAAAAGGCACCAGTCGTTGTAGCTGAATGGATCCATAGACCGGATGCGCCAGGAAAAGGGCCGAACGAAATCCAGCTCTACTCCAATGGCCGCATAGATGATCCAAACGGCCGCAACACTTGGAGCCTGCAAGGACGCATTCTGACTCTACGCTGGCAAGCGCCCGACGCGCCGGGTGGTGCTTGGGTTGACGTCTGCCTACTCTCGCAGGATCGTCAAACCTTCAAAGGCAAGAATCAAAAGGGGACCGACATCTATGGAAGGCTTATAGTGAGACAACAGGAAATGAAGAAGTCGAACGATAAGAAATGACGTCTCAATACCGCACGCTCACCCAGCCCAGCAATCCCTGTCCTGTCGAATAATCCCGCAGGCTTGCCCATTGGTATCTACACAACTTGAGCTTCTCGCTATAGTGCTGGTACTATGGAAATCAAGCTCAAGGATGAGCGACTCGAAAAGCGTTGGTTATTTTTAGTTCGGTCGCAAATGAAAGTATCTTCTCCTTTGGCGGCTGGCGTTGGGGGGCTGCCGAATTTTACCGCCGCATTTGCTGCGACTCAGGCTGCTTGGCGATTTTATAACAATGAACGTATAGAGTTCCAAGAGCTTATCGCTCCGCTGAGAAAGTACGTGCAAACTCAGGTATCTTCGACGCAATCGCATTTTCTACTCGTCGCACATGATTGGTCAAAGCTGAGTTTTCCTGGACATAGTTCTCGTCGCGACATGGCGGAACTATCTAGTGAATCAGATATTGGGTATGAAGCCACGGTTTCGATGGCAATCAGCGCGGACGACGGGGCTCCAATGGCGCCAGTCGAAATGCATCTGAAGACAGGAAACGGAATCCTTTCTACGCGTGGTTCTGAAGTATCTGATTTGATTCACTTAGATCAGATATTGCCTACAATGCAGGCTTCACTTGGGTGGAACCTCGGTAAGCCAATTGTGCATATGATCGATCGTGAAGCCGATTCGCTTAGGCACTATCGCGAGTGGGATGCTGCTGGACACAAGTTTCTTATCCGGGCTGATGATCGAAGGGTAATGTGCAACGGAAAGGAGATAAAGCTATCCCAAATCCGAAGTGAAGTCGGTCTTCAAGGCGCATTTCAAGCCGCCGGCCCTGCTTTGTATCATGGCCGTGTTGCTCGGTTGGAAGTAGCTGAAGTAGCCGTGGTTTTACATCGCTCTGGGCGGAAGACTGTCAACAAAAAACGAGTTGTTGTACCGGGCGATCCCCTTCCGATGCGTCTAATACTAACCCGAGTTTTAGATGAAGAAGGCAAACAATTAGCGGTGTGGTATCTTCTATCGAACGTACCCGTGGAGTGGGCCGATGCGGCGAAGCTAGCTCGATGCTACTACTGGCGTTGGAGAATCGAAACGTATTTTAAGCTACTGAAGTCTCACGGATTCCAGTTGGAAAACTGGCTTCAAGAAACGGCGGAGGCAATTCTACGTCGCATTCTTATCGTATCGATGGCAGCGGTAACGGTTTGGCACCTGCTAGCGGACGACTCGGAACCGGCAACCGAATTCAAACAAATACTAGTACGCTTGAGCGGCCGCCAAACCAAGCGTAAGCAACCCTTCACGGCTCCAGCACTTTTGGCAGGCTTGTGCTCGCTGTTAGCGATGTTGGCTACTCTCGAAAAATATGATCTTGGCTCGCTAAGTGCGCTCATCAACAAAGTCAAACTTCCCGTTCCGCTGCTCAGTTCCGGATAAGTTGTGTAGATACCAATGGCTAAACCTGCGGGATTCTACTAAAGCCAGTCGCAGTGAAAAACCAAGGAAGCCGCAAGGTAACCTGCGAAGGCAGGAGTCGGCAAAGAGCAAATACCGCAGTCTTGTACTGCGGATTGTTCTGCTTCTCACTAAGGGGCACCAAGCTACTGGAAATGTGGCCGAACGGTTGAGCCAGCAAGTCACTGGTCAGACGCTGAGGCCGCAATGCCTTGACGCTGAGAGTGAAA
>JANODD010000018.1:0-3641 GCA_031412515.1 Planctomycetia bacterium
CTTCATTCGACGAAAGATTGAATCGGCAAATTGGTTGATTGAAGCCATTCAGCAGCGTCGAAACACGGTTCTAAAGGTCGCTCAATCGATCGTTGATTATCAAAAGCGATTCTTAGACGACGGCCCCGAGTTCATTGAGCCACTGAAGATGCAACAGATCGCTGATGTCGTGAAAGTTCACGTCACCACGATCAGTCGCGCTGTTGATGACAAGTGGATTCAAACTCCGCGCGGCATTTTTCCACTGAAGCGATTTTTCGTAGGTGGCACTCGAAGCGAAGACGGCGAAGATGTGGCCTGGGATACAATTCGTATCAAGCTGCACGAACTGATCGACAAAGAAGACAAGCAAAAGCCTTATAGCGATGACGATCTCGTAGGTGAACTGTCTAAGATCGGGTTTACAGTCGCTCGGCGTACGATCACCAAGTATCGTAAAAAAATGGGCATCGCCAGCAGCCGTCAACGCAAAGATTGGCTGAAGAAGTAACTTGCGTTGATGGACGTGCAGGAGCGACCCATTTCAATCCCGTAGGGACCCTGATTCGGTCCAGTAGGGACTGAATTGTTTGCACGTTACGCAACGCGATCTGGTCCCATAGGGACAAAATGTTGGTAGAACAATCAACCGTGGATTTAACCGATAAGGCTTTCACAATAGGCGATGGTCGTTGGTTGAGCAAAATCATCTACCGACATTAGGTCGCTACGGGACGGGACTGGAATTCGTGCGCAATTTATGCTGATTTGTGGCCGAGTTCCTGAGCAATGGTTGGATTGCCACGGTCTTGCGTAGCCGGTGTCGTTAGAAACCGGTGCACTCCTCAGGTTGTCGACGTCACCTTCCGCGAATCGAGTCGATAGAACAGACACAATGGCAACACGAGCAGCCCCATCATCCAGAACACGCTCGATATCGGCCAACTTAGCCCGGAAGAAATGGCTTCAAACACTTGATACAAGGGCCCAGAAATAAGAATGCCGATAAAGTTGGCTTGATTCATGGTCGCTATCATTCGACCTTTCAAGTTTGAGGGGGGGCGATCCTGCAAAAAAACCTGTAGGGGGATCGCGTATAGGCCAGCTGAAACACCCATTAGCAACAGCGCGATCACGCTTCCCCCAAAACCGATCAGATGCGTGCCGGTTGGTGTCCAACATCCGAGCGCGACGAGCGCACCGAGAATTCCCCACAGCCCGACTGACACCAGTTTGTCGCCATGTCCACTGCGGCACAGGCTGCTCGCCAAGATCGCACCGATCATGATGCCCAATCCGATCGAAGCCGTTAGGATGCTCGTCTGAAAATCGCTGACCCTCAGTAAAGTCAGCCCTAGCCGGTTAACGGTTGGAACAGCGATACCCGATACCAGCCAAAAAACGCATGACACCAACAAGGCATTCAGCAGTACCCGGTCCGTGCGAAGCAGCTCATACACATCGCGACTGATGAGCCAGCAATCGGCTGACAGCTTGAGTTCCGGCTGAGCCGCAGGAACTCGGCGGACCATCAAAGAAGTCGCCGTTCCGACCATCGCGATACCCATGCAAACGAACAAACCCATCCACAAATTGCTGGTTGAGCCGGATTCGCCCGCGAGAAGCGTTTTCAGCCCACCTGCGGCCACTGTGCCAAAGATGATGGCCAGAAAAGTGGTCATCAAAATCAATCCGTTGGCGCGTGGCAAATCCTTTACTGAAAACAACTCGGGTAAGATCCCATACTTGCCTGGACCGAAAAACGCGCTGTGAACTCCCATGAGAAAGAGCACGCTCCAAGTTCCGATGAAGCCGAAAGAGCCGTAAAAGTAGAATGCGGCCAGTCCCAAGAACATGATCAAGATCTCGGCGATCTTACATCGCACAATAATCGGGGTTTTGCTGAATCGGTCGGAAAGCCAACCCGCAAAGCCGCTGAACAGGACGAATGGAATAGAAAATACAAAGGTAGCCCAGCCCTGGGTATCTGTACCTGGTGCACCGCCGCCGGCTGCACCCGCGAGCACAATTGGCACGGCCAGCAGCAACATCAACTGCTTATACAAGTTGTCGTTAAAGGCACCCAAGAATTGTGTCAGGATCATGCCCCAAAAGGATCGATCGGCCAGCAAGGTCGACTGATCTGCCTCAGTCTTCCGTGAATCTTTCTTTTTCGACATTTTAAATCCCTGAGGGGTCTGATGGTGTGATTTGCTCAAGAAGCCGTGGGTATTCTGACGGCTTCAGCGATTTGCCGAAAGACCGCCATTACAGAATGTGTCGCAATCGAGGGGAAAGCGTGGTCGAGTGCAAGTTAGGATATAGATGGAAACGCAGCGGTTCCAAAAGCACAGAGGTTTGCTGGATGGGACATTGGGTTTTGACCTAGGGCGACCGACAACTGGAGATTAGGTAGATCGCGGAGAAGCACAAACATCTAGATTTTGTTTGGCAATGTAGCGCCGAAAACCATAGAATTAGGGACGTAATACCGCCAGTCTTTCTCAGCAACGAGGGCTTCATGCAAACTAATCGACGCACCTGCGTTCAAACAATGTTGGCCCTCGGCGCGCAAGCCGGAGTCATGACGGCTTGGCCAAGTCAATTAGCGGCTAAGTTAAAAGCGACCGGTTCACAGCGACGTTTGATCGTGCTGTGGATGCCCGGCGGCCCTTCGCAGATGGATACATTTGATTTGAAGCCAGGCCATACCAACGGCGGCCCATTTAAAGAACTGACCACTTCGATTCCGGGTATGCGATTCAGCGAGCACTTGCCCGAGTTAGGCAAAGTCGCCGAACATCTTTCCATCGTTCGCGGCATGCAAACTAAAGAAGGTGACCACAGTCGCGGGACGTTCCTTGTTCGGACTGGTCAGCGCCCTGGTGCACCTGTTCGTTATCCCTCATTCCCATCTGCACTTGCCAAAGAGTTGGCCTCGGTCGATGAGAGTATCCCTGGCTACGTGAGTATCCTTCCGAATTCATTCATCAACCCGCCTGCTTTCAGTGCGGGCTTCCTAGGTGCTTCGCGCGAACCGCTGACCGTTGGAGGTACAACAACATTAGACCCCACACAGCTCGGCAGTCCAGCCCGTCCTGTTAGCGACACACCAGCCGACTTGCGAGTGGATAACTTGCTGCCACCCGACGGACTGCCACGCGAGCGACTGGTGCGCCGCAGGCAGTTTTGGGACGTGCTTCAGCAGAGTTATGGCGCACCCAGTCGAGCCGGAGCTGCATCAACTCATGACACCGTTTACCGCCGTGCCATGAAGTTGGCCGAAAGCGATTTGGTTGAAGCCTTCGATCTCAAACAAGAGTCGGACGAAGTGCGTCGCCGCTACGGCATCGAACCGTTCGGTCAAGGTTGCTTAATGGCGAGGCGGCTCATTGAACGTGGTGTTCCGGTAGTTGAAGTCTCACTGAGCGACGGGCTAGCCGGACTTTCATGGGACAGTCACCAAGATAATTTTGCCATTGTCAAGCGACTTAGCGAACGGCTCGATCGCGGCTGGAGCCAACTGATTCTCGACCTGAAGGCAAGCGGTTTACTCGATACCACAACCATTGTTTGGATGGGCGAGTTTGGTCGCACTCCTCAGATCAATCCTCAAGGCGGTCGCGATCATTTTCCAAATGCCTGGTCGTGTGTGCTTGGCG
>JANODD010000019.1:0-6375 GCA_031412515.1 Planctomycetia bacterium
TGCGCGCGGACTGTCAGCGTCGTAGGGTCTCAGCGGCTTATCTTCGGAGATGCGGCGTTGCTAAGCTGCTTGGCGTTTGGATCGCGCTGCTTCGCATTTGGCATTCGCTTGGCTGATCAGTAGCTTGCCAAGGGTATGCAACTTGAATGCTCTTCCATGATGGGCTTCGACGTTGGCCGCGAATAATCTTGAGAACTCTAACTTTATCGCCATCGATCGTAAACAAAATACGGAATACGTTTGGGCGTCGACCAAAGTGAAATTCACGAATCTCAATTTTCACACGAGCGGATTCACGCGCTATGGAACATCTTTGAGGATTCGATTCTAAAGTTTTGACACATTTGCAAGAGTCGATCAAACCACTTCTCTACAGTCAGTGGCGCGAATTGACGGACAAAGCCATAAGCACGTCTTAAGTCATCCAACGCATCACTATGAACGATCACCTCATAATGGGGCTCGTTCATTTCTCACTTTTCCGTCATTTCGCGACGTATCAACTCGAACGCTTCCTCAACTTTAATTCCCGGATCGTCGCCGGCTTTCCAACGATCTATAGAAGCTTGCAGATCATTGAGATCTTCTTCAAACTCATCTAAGCTCGCCAAAGCGTCTCGTAGGACAGCAATGGGATTGGGGTACATTCCCGATGCAACTTTGGCGTTAATCACAGCCACTAGGTCGGCCGGTAAGTCGTTAATCATACTTGGCTCTTGTATAAACTGACTGGATCTAATTGTAATTGCTGACGACGGGCAATGAAACACGGTGGTTAACTGAGCCCTAATGTATGAGCGCTATTTCGCCGACAACTTCGCGAGCAGTCTGCGTTGTATGGCGATCAAGACAAATAACCGGCGTATCGGGCGCAAGCTCAGCCAATTGCTGGACAACGCGACCATGGCAACTTAGCAGGATCGTTTGCACCGAGTCTTTCCAGCCCAGCAGGGTTTGCAAAGCCAGTCGCGTTCTCGCATCGTCAAAGTTCACAAAACAGTCATCCATTAAGACCGGAAGCGGTTCATGTTGTTCAGTGTAATGTGTGATGAACGCCATCCGGATCGCCAAGTAAAGTTGCTCGCGCGTGCCAGTGCTCAGCTTGCTAGGTTCGATTGCTTCACCGCGAGCATTGCGAACACAGAAACTGCCATCGGTGCCAGCCGCGTGGTCAACGGATGTATAGCGACCGCCGGTGAGTTTTGACAAAAACTGATGTGTCAGCTGCAACAATACCGGTTCATGGTCCAGCGTAAATCGCTCGATGCATCGTGAAAGTAACTCTTGCGCAAGCCGACTCACCACCCACTGTTCCGACAGTTCAGCAAGTTGGCCGCGAAGTGCATGAACGCGCCCGCCGACACGTTGAGCCGCGTCGCTTTTAGCCAAACTTTCAAGCTGACTGGTTAGTGCGCCAACGTCTTGGTCCGCTTTCTGACGCGCGGCTTCAGCCTGAGCTAATGAACGCTTGATCTCGACGACCTGCAACGCCAGTTGGCTATCATCCACCTTATCCAGCGCCGCCAAAAACGATTCGGGAGCTTCTTTGCCTGCGAGCATCTCGATCGATGAAGAGATTTCATTGCGTTCGATACGTAACTGAGTTGCTTGTTGAGCCCGTTCCATAAGGGCATCAAAGGCCGCTCGGTCCAGCTCACCATGTACATCCACAACACTTGCGGACAACCCGGCGAGTCGACATTCGATATCTGCTAGTCTCGCGATCATTTCCACCAACCGTGCCGTGCGATGCTCAATGGACGCTGATAATTTAGCTCGCTCCGCCGCGTCTTTTCGAGAACTTTGCAAAGCCGTTAGCCAGCGAACGGCCAGCGCTTCAGGTGCAAAGTTCTCTGCTTCCGACTCGGATGCAAGCTCACGCACTTTGCCTTCGAACGATGCGACTCTCGCAGTGAGTTCTTCAATTTGAGTCTCACATCGCTTCAAAGTCTGCAAGTCACGCTTCAATCGATCGACTCCATCGACCAAAACCGTAACTTGAGGAAGCGGCCAAGCGGCGGGCAATCCATGCGTTACGAGCCATTGTTTGTACGTGAGCTCAAGCTCCTGCTTTTCTTCCGTCAATACTGCGTGTCGTTGCTCCAATTCGGATAGCATCGTTTGCACCGACGCTCGACGCGCGGTCTCCGAAGAACTCATGCGAGCCACCTGAGTCCACTTCTCAAGTTGATCCAGCAAGCCTTGCCAAGGAGCTTCGAACTCAATCACCGTCGGCCACTCGTCGATCAATTCGCTGCGAAGTTGTTTGATGGTCGCGCGTCGAGTAACCAGCTTCCTGCGCTCAATGTCGAGTGCCGCCGCCACGCGTGACCAAGACTCAAATTCCACCACCCAACTCGACATTAAATCCGGTGAAAGCGGTGTAAACGGACAATTTGTCCATGCATCCAGCCACTGTTGCTCAAGCTCCTCATGCCGTGCCGCTTCCTGAACAAGTTGCTGACGTAAACTTGTAATATTGTCGCTAATGTTTTGTAGATGCTTCTGTCCCTGCGTAATCTTCGCAAGCGTCTCGGCCGTATCGACAATCTGTTGCAGCAATCCATCCGAACGTTGAAACAACAAACGAAGCTGCTGCAAACGCAGTTTTTGCTGTTCAGGCGTAATGCTGCAAGCGATAAGCGGCTCAGATAAGTCATCGATCCAGTTATCAACGACTTGATCGCGTTCCGATGCAACTTGTTTCAACTCGCCCCAAGTGGATCGCTCACCGTCGCGTTCTAACTCACGAAGCTCTCTCTCCGATGCCGCATGGTCGGCTTCCAGTCGCCCGATCTCGCGATCAATCTGAGTTTCACTGCGTTGCTGCTCTTCGAAGCTACGAACAAAACGGGCAACGTCTTGAGCTGTTGGAACAGGCCAACTGTAGTCGAGTGTTGGGCAGTCGTTCAGCCGATTCTTGAGCCTCGCGCCCGAGATTTCATATTCAGCGGACTCGCACTTCTCGCACACGGATTCAATGAGCTCATCGGTCGCCAACTCCTCGATGCGAATCTTGGTTACCAGTTCAGTGAGTATCGCAAGGTTATCCGGATTGTCGATGGTGCTCGAATCCTCCATGCGGGCCAACTGGTCAGCGGCCGACTCGAGCTTAGCTGTAACGCTTAGCAGTTCATTGCACGTTCGTTCATAAGCCGCCGCCCATCCTTCCAGCTCGCCGCGCTTCGGTGCACTTACCGACAACTTCAGCATCGATTCGCTGGGTTCAGCAATACCAAGCGTCTCTAAAGCTCGGACACGTCCGATTTCAGCTTCATTATGTTGCCGTTTCAGTTCGACCAATTGGCTTCGAAGCTTAGGAATGTCGGCCGCTTGATGCCCCAGTGCTTCAACGGTTGAACTGTATTCAGGTGTCGCGTTGGAACCTACGAGCAAACTAATCGCTTGTTGCTCTTGAGCCAAGCGAGTTTGTTCCTGTTGCACGCCCTGCGCCAAGTTGGTTTGCTGCTGCGCGTAGTCGCTCCACTGCGCGATAAAGGTCGCATCAACTCCATCAGGCACAGAGTCCGCCGCTAACGCTTGATCGATGCGCAGCAACTCGAGTCGCTTCGGATACGCCTGCTTTAACTTCTCCGCACGCGTCAACTGCTGATGCAACTCAGCATATCGAGCCTTAGCTTCTTCGCCTTGCTGAACCGCTGACCGCAGCTTGTCTCGCAGTTCTTCGACGGCCTGCGGTAACACTTGCAGTGATTTCAGTTCATCCTGACGTTCGCGTATGTCGTTTAGCAGCGTTCCAATTTGGCTTGAACCACGTGAGCGATAGAGGGTTGTCGTCGAAGCGGTTAACTCATCTCGCAATTGCTGAAGTAGACTGGCACCCCCCATGCCACCACCCGCCAACGCTTCGGATAGTTTGGCGCTTTTCAGCGACGCTTCGCCCGCGCGAAGTTCTTCAAGCGAGAATCCGAAAAGCTGTTGATAGTTCTCCAAATCCATGTTACCGAACAGTGCCGGTAGGTCCTCGGCTTCTAACCGTCGCGATCCATGTTTGCCAGCGACTTCGTCCTTACGAGCTTTCTTGCGAGAGAATTGAAACGTGCTTCCGTCGGCCAATTTTCCAAAAACCTCAGCCGACATCGGCTTGCCGGTCAAATACGGATTCCGCAATGGAAACCCAAACATGGAATGTCGCAGTCCGTTGAGCGCGGTAGTCTTTCCGGATTCGTTCGGTCCGTACACCAGTACCAACGGCGCGTAGTCAAATTGAAACTTTTGACGAGCGTAAACACCAAAATTCTCGAGCACGATTCGATCAAGCTTCATGCGTCACCTGCCCGAACTAGCCGCGAGAGCAGGAGGTCTTCGGACTGCGAGAGCATCTTCACTAACTCCGCGTCGCGGTTCGTCTCGTTCAAAAGCGGCCAATCGACTTCCGACAATTCAACTCTTGCCTTCTTCAATAACTCGTCCAACTCTTTCCACATCTCCTTCTGTAACTTTGTATCTTCGCGAACTTCGTCCGCGATCAGCGAAAGGTATTTAAGCGGCACGTCCAAGTCGGCGCTCGACATCATTTTCGCCGGATGCGTGCGCACTTTGATCGATTCGAGCCACACGTCCCCCAATTCATGGATGCGAAGAGCAAGAGCGTCTGACAAACGATCAAACGTCGCCGGTTGCGTTAGCTCTGCGTGTAGCAATGTATTGCCTTCCAAATGCAATCGCACCGCCAATGCGACACCGTCATTGCGAGTTGAACCGATCGATGGACTGAGTGCATCTTCGACAAGGTCTTCGATATCGCTCAACCTCTGGGCATTTTGAAGATCGATCGATACCAGTTGCCAACGCAGACTGTCCGTTGGAACAAACTCCATCTTTTCGATATGGTTGTCTTCGACGTGAACGATATAACAGCCCTTCGGTCCACATTCTCGGACATGCCGCCCCTGAGTATTGCCGCTGTAGCCGATCCAGCACTTATCACTCAGGGATTGCTCGGTGCGTAAGTGAATGTGACCCAGTGCCCAGTACTGATACCCTTTACTCTCGAGCAATCCGATCGAAGTGGGTGCATAGCTGTCGTGCTGCGAAGAACCGCTAAGCGATGTGTGAAGCAGTCCGATATTGAAATAACCCATCACTGCCGCAGGATAAGATGCCGCGAGATCCGTCGACTCCGCTCGCGCGCCAAAGCTCTGTCCATGAATCGCCAGTTGAGCTTCGTCTAAAAGCACTGTTTGCGGTGCATCACTTGGCATTTCATAAATACCATCAGACCAGTGGATGACTCGCTGCGCATTGCTAACCGCATCATGGTTACCGCGAATCAGCACCACGGCAATCTTTTCCCGCACCAGTCGCTTCAGTTGGCTTTCGACCCATAGGCCCGCACCAGCATCTTTGACAGGGCCATCGAACAGGTCGCCAGCGAAAACGACTGCCGAGACTTTTTGTGTGATTGCGGTCTGTACGATGGTTTCAATCGACCGTCGGCTCGCGCGGTGCAATTGGGTAGCGGTAGCCTCATCTAAGCTCCGCAGGCTGCAAAGTGGGCTATCTAAATGCACGTCCGCAGCGTGCAAAAATCGAATCCTGGCCATGAGTGCTTCCGTGTATACGATTCCAAAATCGCGCGGGTCATCCAGCTCCTAAAACATCCATGAAGTCCATTATACGGAGAACACCCAATTTGCGGTACGGGCGGCGGCTCTCTCAGAATTTGTGCCTCCCCTTCTCCTCAGTATTCTGAGGAGAAGGGGCCGGGGGATGAGGAGTCGCAGTACTATGTAGTTCTGGGCCAGCGCGGAATTCGATGGATTAAGAACGGTTCGCTCGAAACTAATGTGATCCTCGTATTGAATCCACACATGAGCAAGTCGAGCTTTGAAGAGATGCGATATAGCTAAGATCGACCAGACGCTTATGTCTTCATTCTTTCGCCCCTCATCCCCCGCCCCCTTCTCCCCGGAGTACCGGGGCGAAGGGGAGTAGCGGGTGACGCGATCATTCACCGACGCGATTTAGTACACCTGGCGTTGGAACTAACGCTTGCCACTTGTCAGTTTTGTTCGGAAGGCGACCCAAGGCGACGTCATTCGTTTGAGCGTCGAACTTTACATAGTCGATTACCACGTTGCCACGCTGGTCGCTATCAACCAGGTAAACAGTTTCGCCTTTGCTCGACAGTTTAAAATTCGCATGCAGGCCGGAAGTGGCGCTTCCATCCTCATCCGCCCACACGACCAAATAGGACTTGGCCGCAAGCGAAGTTTCGTCTGGGAAACACCACTTGCGAGGTGCTTTTTCGCTGTCAGTCAAATACATGCCGCTCAAGTCCATTGTTTCACTACTTGGATTGTAGAGCTCGATGTAATCCTCGAACTCACCCTGTGGATCCTTGCCGCTCTT
>JANODD010000020.1:0-8473 GCA_031412515.1 Planctomycetia bacterium
GTTCCATAGCTTACAGATTAATTGCCGGTTGGCAGGAATCACTAAAAGTAAAGCTTTTCTAACCCAGCAGTTAGAATTTTGATTCGAGTTTGACGGTGGTATCGGATTTAACGGCAGAATCAAAGGGCAAATGGACACTGCCTATTGATTCACCACCGAGTTTACTCGGTGGACTCAAGACTATTCGGCTAATTGCGAGCTCTGCTCGCAACCGAACTCGTGGGGATGGAGGCAATTGTCTTTTGCCCTTTAGCTAATAAGTCATTACACCACCTAGCAAGCTAGGGTGATGGCATTCGGCGAGAAGTTTCAGACTTTATTCGATTCTCGGCTTTCTACATTACCCAAATACACTTGCCATATAAATAGTTTACGCGTAAACTATCTACAAGACAAACACTCCAAGGAGATACATCGCATGGCAGGTGGGATTCGAAAAGAACTGAAAAAGAAAAAACCGTTTGATTCGCTCCATCAGGAAGCGATGCTGAACATCTTGCGGACCAGCGACCAGTTTGAAAATCGACTCGGGCGACTGTTTCGCGAGCACGGGCTGACCCATTCGCAGTACAACGTTTTGCGAATCCTGCGAGGCGAAGGCAAACCGCTTCCATCGCTCGAGATCGCCGATCGCATGATTCAAGTGGTTCCAGCCATCACCGGCTTGATCGACCGCTTGGAAACGCAGCAACTCGTAAAACGTCGTCGCTGCGAAGACGATCGACGAGTCGTGTATGTCGAAATTACTCCGAAAGCTGTCGGCATACTCAGCAAGCTAGACCGTCCGCTCAACGACTTGCACGTGCAACTGCTCGAACGCCTTTCGAAAAGCGAATTGACCGAACTGATTCGCTTACTGGAAAAGACACGGACAATATGAAAGCCCGTTACTGCATTATTTACTAACCTGAATGCGTAGGTTTTTGATGTTGCGAATCTTGATTTTGTGTGCCACTGGCTTGCCCCAGAGAGTCTGGATTACTATCGGACTCTACGGGGCAAGGCCAGTGAACCGGAGTGAATATCTTTCATTGCCGTTACTTATCCCAACGCTAACTCACTCGCCGCGAAAGTTGTCGAAGTTTGAAAGCCAGTGAACTGCAACACATTCCAATACATGCATCACCGCGGTGGTGGATTTCGATGCTGTAAGCTCCACTATGTGCGACGTCGATTACTTCGGCGACCCTTGTACAAGGTGTCCACGCATCGGAATGCAATATTTAATTCGAACCGATACGCTTCGGTACACTGGCAAACCAGTGGTACACGAAACCGAAAATGCGCAACATCAAAATGCATTAGTACGCTATTAACTTTACATATCCACTATTTACACATCAACAACAAAGAAAGGTTTGAACATGATTACCATCCGAAAAGCCGACGACCGGGGCCATGCCGACCATGGCTTGTTGAATTCCTACCACACCTTTTCGTTCGCCGGATACCGTGACCCACAGCATATGGGTTTTCGATCATTGCGAGTCATGAACGAAGACCGCGTTGCCGCCGGTCAAGGCTTTGGTACGCATGCCCACAACGACATGGAAATCGTTTCTTATGTGCTCAGCGGTGCGCTGGAACACAAGGACTCGATGGGCAACGGGGCGATACTGAAGCCGGGTGAATTCCAACGGATTACAGCCGGGACAGGAATCACTCACAGTGAATTCAATTCCTTAGCCTCGCAGACCACTCATTTTTACCAGATCTGGTTGCTCCCCGAACGCAGGGGAATCGAACCCAGCTACGAACAGAAATACTTCGAGCCCACAGGACGGCGCAATCGTTGGCAACTCGTTGCATCGCGCGATGCAGCGGATGGATCGTTATTGATTCACCAGGACGCTCGCATCTATCTGCTGGACTTGCAGCAGGGAAATTCCATTGAACATACCCTCGAAAGCAACCGACATGCATGGATTCAGGTTCTGCGCGGCTCAGTAACCGTCACCGGCAACTCGCTCACGGGCGGCGACGGCGCCGCCATCAGCGAAGAATCCCAATTGAATTTCGAAGCAACCGCCGACGCCGAGATCATGCTTTTCGACTTGGCGTGAAATCGTAGGATGGGACTCCCGTCCCGTCCGTATGTGCTATCTGGCGATCATCGAACCCGGTGCGTGGGGTTCGACGTTTAAGGCAATTGCCTCGTCGAAGTCTCGCAAACAATCCAATTATCGCAACTGCCACAATTAACGAAACACTGCCAGGTTCAGGTACAGCAGTTAACAGGATAGATGCGCCCGTCGTATCGCTTGCAAAACCACCACGTGCACCCACCGCTAAATCCAGATTTTGTCCAGCCGCAAGTGCAAGCATACCGTTGAAGGAAATTGGCGAACCTGGATCAACATCTCCACTGAAAAGCACACCGCCGTTCGCAACAATCGAAACATTTGTCGTTGCTCCAGTGTCAACAGGCCTGAAAAAGCTCTGCAAAGAATAAAGGCTGGTTTGAGGAGCCGTAAATCGGATAACGCTTAGTTCTCCGCTCGGTCCAGGGTGGAACGCCAATTCGCCAGGCTGATAGATCACAGTAGATGTACCCGGATTGGTGAATTGCACTACTCCTGCTGTTCCATTGTGGAGCACTGCCGGTATGGAAAGGCTAGGACCGTCGTTGAACCAAGCGTCGAGCAAATTTGCGGGTGCAGCATCGGCTGTGTCCTTTGCAAAATTTTGATATCTGATGAAGCTAGCATCATTCAGTGGATTAATAGTTTCTCCATAACTCCAAACCCCCGCGGGATTTGCATTGGCAGAGAAATCAGCTGCCGCAGAATAAAAAATATCGGCTTTTACAGTCTGTACATGCGCCACAAGTTGAGAACAAAGTAGGACGATAGCCACAGTAAATGGGTACGCTACGAATCTCATCTGAAGCTCTCCTCTAGGTATTTCGCGATGTCGACGGCTTCTGCTTGCATACCTGTCTGAGGGTATGTTGAGTCGAATTTACTTTCCAGGAAAGTAACCGGCAAAAGCGGACAAAGATGCGATTTCTTAGGCTTGCTTCAGACGAGAAAGTACAAGCGCAGGGTTCCAAAAATCCCAAGCATCGCCAAACTGCTCACCCACGATGTGTACCCAACTTGCGCCGTTGACTGTGACCCTTATCCCCGTTGGGTCGATGTCGAGCCAAGTGCCTATGTGGGTCATCATGACCTGCCACTTGCAGATAACAAAAGAACCAAAATCGAGAGTACTTGTGACCGTGAAATCAAATTCGCCAAATGACTTTCTAAATTGCTCAATTCGCATTCTCATTTGCTCGCGATCAGACACAACTCCCATCTCGTGATGAAAGCGAAATTTGTTCGTCAAGTGCGTATTGATAACGTTATAGTTTTCATGGTTCCAAATTTCTTCCAAATACTCCTTTGCGCGCCGCCCCATAAAGGTTTGGTATGCGGGATCTACTCGCGCCGTTTGAATAGTGTTCAATGGCAGAGAAAGTGACTTTGCAATTGCCTCACAAGATCGGATTGAGATTGACTTACCGTTCTCCGCAGACCTAATTAGGCGAAGGCTCAAGCCCGTTCGCGTTGCTAAATCCTCTTGAGTGATCGCTTCTGCGAGTCTCTTCGCGCGAATCAGTTCGCTATTCACTTTTGTGGATCTTCCCAACCCTGTTCTCTTCGGAATACTGGGCGTTTCGCACAAGTGCTCGCGACAGACAGGAAAATCCCATGCTTCAACGATGCATCCATCTTTTACACGCACGCAGATGCAACCGTGTCGGCCGCTGTTCCCAAGATTAGTTGTAGATGGATTTCGGTGGCTAAGTTCCCAACTTGCTGTGGCGTACTGCCCGGACGCGGACAGACAACGGATAATAGGGACAAACATACCAGAGGAAGTGGCTAATGCTGATATCCGGCGTTGTACTTCGGGTAGACCCACCAAAACTCCAAGCTCACAGTAGTAAACAACCTGCTCAGCTACAAAGTCTTCGAGTCGTAAGTTGCTATTCTCATCAAACATCCCCAAAGCCAGAGTTATTAGTAACTTCGCTGGATCCTCGACCGCCCTAAGTCCACTCGGGGGTGACTCAAGGATATGGACCGGCGACAAAGACAGCATCAGCGCTCGATTTAGGACATTACAGAGTATTGAAATAGAACGGAGGTGGATCGGCTTACCGGCTTCCGCATTGCGAATTGATCGATCAGATAGGCCAGTTTGTTCGGCAAGATCCTCTTGAGTCCAACCACACCGTTTGCGAAGCTCTCGTAAGAAAGCAGCCTTCACGGGATGGGATTTATGAGCGGAAGTTGGCTCTTTATTCATTGGTGAGCTTCACCCATGTTCAATTCCACGTCCAACTCATTTTCCATCTGCGTTGGAATGTTCATTCCGAAGCCTTCCTGTCACACTCGATAAGGGAGAAAGTATAGAAACAAACTCAACGCCAGACAGACAGATGCAAACCAATCGGCTCGCGTTAGCCGATCGCTACGCGAGTTCCTTCGTAGAAATTGTAGTATCGCGCCGGTTCCACATCCATATCGACAATATGCCATGGGAACTCTCAGCGACGCCACGATGCCGACGATGGCAACAAGAACCGTTGGCCAAGCTGCGGAGCGCCATGAATAGGCATCGAACGGCTCGATGTCGACCAAACTGAAACGCAGCTGTAAAAGACTCACCAAGATCACCCAAGCGATTAGGGCAGGCCGAATCCAGATCAGTGCTTTAATCAGCCAAGAAGGTAGCGGTGTTTTCCTCTTCCATCGCCGCGGCAGCAACTGTTGAACGGCTCCGTGCGGACAAAGATGCGAACAGTAAATGTTGCTGCGAGCAATAATGGGCAAAGCCAAAGCTGCCAGCGTTAAGACGACCAGCCCCAACGCGTTTTGCAACGGCACTCCGTTCTGCGCCCAGCCAGCAAACATCGCCATCGACAACAGATCACCGTTGACAAAACCAAGATAGACAATCACTAGAACCTGAAATGCTATCCGAACCGAATTCCTGCCTCTAAGCGAAGTAAGACCGATCCCCAAGCCGATGGCAATAATTCCAATCGTACTGAGATGTCGCCAAAGACCGAAGACACTGTGTTCATTTGCAGACGTGTTCTGCTTCGTTTGATCGGCTTCGTACTTACTCGCTGCGGCAATTAAACCTTGGGCCACAGCCATACTTGTCATCGTCGCTCCGGACACACCTTCAATTCCGGCTTCTTTAATATCCAGTTTGCTCCATTGGCTCATCGAGAACTGCTTTAACATTCGTTCAAAACTTGCCTCACCTTTCACATAACCGACATAAGGCTCGTTATCAAAACTGGCTGCGATCGCTATTCCAATGATCGTACCGTCCAGCGAAAATGCCACGCGACTTTCTGTAGGCCCTTGATAACCAATGATCTCGTCCGCAGCCGGTGATGTTCGTAGAATCGCGCCGCAAACTTTCGACGTATCATCGTAGACATGCCAGAGCGAAGAAATCGAAGCGTCCTTTTCGATGCGCGATGCCTTAGGAAAGAACTTGGTTACGTCACCGAGTTCAAGCGGCTTGGGGAACTTCGTCGCAACCTCCACCGCCCCCAATCGCTGCTGAATTCCTTGAACGATCGCGAGACTCGTCAATGTAGCTCCAGCGACACCATCGGTTCCTTGGCTCGCCGCGGCCTCGGACCAGGACATTCCCTCCCAAAAGTGAAAGAAGCTTGAACTCCGCCGAATCAGTTCGACGTGATCACGAGTGTCGTCACTGGCAAGAATGTTGATCCCAACGATCTGGTCGTTCGTATCAAAGGCTACCAGACAATTCGTTGGACCCGAAAAGCCAAGAAAGCGATCGCTATCAGGCGCCGTTTGAATGGCATAGCCGAGCGTCTCGCCATTGCTCGAAAGAATTTGCAATCCTCCATGACTTTCCGCCTCGCCCCATTTAGCAGCCCGCGGAAAAAAATCGATCACTTGGCTCAACTCCATCGAAGCCAGCGACTTCGATTTGCTAATCGCCATCAGTCGATCATGCTGCATTCGCATGACCAACAAGATGCCAAGCAGCATAGCTATTCGAATCAAATGGACGCCCCAGTTTCGAAGCGAGCCGTTCGATTTGATTCGAGTTTTGGAAGGATCTAAACCTCTAGCGGTCATGTAAGTTTTTTCACAAAGTAGCCGCCAGTTTTCGTGGGTCGCTCCTGCCGGCAACGCTGGGAAGCATTGTGGCAAGCAACGCTAGCTGGTTTCGTGAGAAACCGGACGCACCAGTGATGATTCATCTGCATCCGGTTTCTCACGAAACCAGCTACTTTATCAAAATCCATTGCGTTGGAACCAGCTAATGGCATTCACTGCGAAGCGTCTCTACTTCACTGGCAATATCTGCACGGCGTCGGCATGAGCCATGCCTCCAGAACCTTCAGTAGACACAACGACCGAAACCGTATCACCGCTCTTGATATCGAATTCGCCTAGCGAAACAAAAGTATTCTTGATCGCTGGTTTCTGCTGCATGTTGATGCGTACCTGAGTCTTTTTGGAACCGGCGACAACGGTTACAGGAACACTCTTGCCACGGTTTTCGTGTGGTTGATAAGCCAACCGAATTTCGACTCGCACGTCTTTGTCCGCTGTCCAGTCAAAGGTGATCTTGGCTCCAGAGTTTGCAGGGGCGTAAACGTAGTCGTAAGCGACATAACCCTTGAGGCCTTCACCCGAAGTCCAAGTCCCCTCGGATTTCGCTTCGCGATTGTCGATCACAATCCCTTCTATCGATTTCGGATCGACTCCATTCGGCACGCCATACTTGCCCGCCAGTGGCAATGCGTCGGCGGGAACTTCTGTAGCACCACCGATCGACGCGCGTCGGGCTTTGCCGGGCAACTCAAGTAACTGAGTCAATTCGGAAAGATGCGACTCATAGACATCGCGCGGTAAACAGTTGTGCTGCCGACAAAGACTTGCGGCTTTACCTACCACTTCACCCATCATGCCGCATGTCTTCATCACTCGCACAGTACCTAACGCTTCGTGAGTCACACTGACGCAACGGCCCGCCATAAACAAGTTGTTGACGTTGCGAGAATAGAAGCAGCGATAGGGCACTGGATAGCCATAGTTACGATCAATGCGTTGGTCGTGTTCAGCGATCGAAATGAACGGATTGTCTTCAAACTTTTTTGCGAACTCCTTTTTTGGATAATGCAAATCGATCGACCAAGTACTTGGCACACATCCGTCCGGGAACTGGCGTTTGGTCACAACGTCTTCCTGAGTCAACACGACATCGCCCATCAGTCGCCGGCTCTCGCGCGGTCCGCCAACATAGGCGACCCAAGTCAGAACGGCCTTCTTGTGATCTTCACTGCCGTCGCCATTCTTCATTGCGTTGAACGCACCGAAAACGGCTCGCAGATTCCAGTCGCGAATTCCTTCGGCATCTTTGATCGGATCTTTATCAAATCCGCTTTCCCAAAACCACTGGCCATGATGGTCTCGCGGATAGGGAAAATCGGCCATACTCATTTGCAATGCCCAAGGGGTTACCGGGAACGACTTGGCTCCTTCAACTTCGTCCCATGTCCACATGTTGCTCATGCCCATGCGCCCCTGAGGAGTCATCTCCCAATCCGCTTCGACCAAAAAGCCGATCGTTCCATGACCCGTGCAATCCACAAACAATGGACTTTCAAAGCGCCGCAGTTGACTGGTGATCGTATCGACCGCATCGACCGACTTGACTTTATCACCCTCCTTGGCAGCCCGAAAAGCGTGATGATTCAAAAACAGGTCAATGTTCTTTTCGTTGCGTACGACTTCCTCTTTAACATCATCACCAAACATCTCCGCCGAACCTGGGCTCTTCGTCGCCGTGTCCGCGAACTCTTCAACAATCTCTCCGATGCGAGGGAACTTGCCGCGTCGAATCAAACCCATCGCCCAGACGCGAACCTCACTTGACCCATTGCCACCCAACACGCCACGATCCTGTATGAGCGCAACTTTGCAACCCATTCGCGCTGCCGAGATCGCGGCTCCCATTCCGGCATATCCACCTCCGACGACGACTAGATCGTATTCCTTGCGAACTTCTACGGGTTCGCTTATGCCTAGCAACTTACAACGCCACGGTGACAGAATCTCTGAGCTGTTATCGGGGACCGCTTGTTTGTCTGTAGTTAAGTAGATCGCATCGCAGCGACCATCGAAGCCTGCCAAATCATGCAAGCGAAGTTCAACTTCACCCGCTTTCAGCTTCGCAACACCGGCCTGATGCCAACTCCAATCCTCACCTTTTATGCCAAGCTCTTTTTCCAGTCGCTGACCGCCAATAGAAATCGCAAACCTTCCGGGCGTACCTGGGGCCTTCCAGCGTGCCACCCAATCAAAGGTTCGAGCCCAAACCGTGTACTCGCCGTCGGTTGCGATTTTGATTTTGGTTGTTGCGTCTGCGACCGGAGTACCCAATCCATGAGCTAACAGATAAGGCGAACCCATTTGACGAA